>CAYURU010000065.1:0-2744 GCA_964447085.1 uncultured Candidatus Peribacteria bacterium
AAATTACCGTCTTCTTCGATAGTTAAATATGCCAATCCTTTCGCTCCAACTTCTTTTGCTTTAGCTTCAAGCTCATCAATCTTGCTTCGTGGAAAAGTAGCCCCACCTTTTACAGCCAAAGCTTTTACCACGCCATCACTTTCAATAGTGTTTTTAAATACGCCAAATCCGCATTCTGAAGCAATATCACTAATATCAGAAATAGGCATATCGAATCTTAAATCAGGCTTGTCAGAGCCGTACAAGTTCATCGCTTCGTCATAAGTGATGTGAATAAAATCAGCAACAATTTTTTTATTAGGGACGAATTTTTTCACGAGTTCTCGCATTAATTCAGTATTCAAAGCAATCACGTCGTCCATTTCTACAAAAGACATTTCCATATCCAATTGTGTGAATTCAGGCTGTCTATCTCCGCGTTGGTCTTCATCTCGGAAACATCTCGCAAGCTGGAAATATTTATCCATTCCACTCACCATCAAAAGTTGTTTCAACTGTTGTGGAGATTGTGGGAGAACGTAAAAATTCCCTTCATGTAACCTGGAAGGAACGATATATTCGCGACTTCCTTCAGGCGTTCCCTTAATCAAAATAGGAGTGTCTATTTCGAGAAAATCTCTTTTGGTCAAAAACTCGCGTATAGTTTCAGCTACTTGAGATCTAACAATCATATTTGTTTTCAATCTTTCTCTTCTCAAATCGAGATATCTATATTTGAGACGGACTTCTTCAGCAACTTCTTTGTCTTGGTCTATTTCAAATGGGAGAGGAGCCGATTTGCTAAGTATTTGTACTTTTTTTGCCACGACTTCTATCTCTCCGGTTTCCATTTTTGGATTAGTTTGACCTTCTGGTCTTGCGTGGACTTCTCCCTCAATTTTTAGAACATACTCAGACCTGACTTCGTCCAACAATTTGTGTGCATCAGGGAAATTCACAGGATCTGAACAAACTTGAGTAATCCCATAACGATCACGAAGATCGATAAAAATAATTCCTCCGTGGTCTCTTCTTCTGTGGACCCATCCGGAAAGAGTGACAGACTTACCGGCATCGCCTTTTTTTAAAGAATTTAACAAATGACTTCTATACATATGAATGGATTAATTTTCAGGCTCCATTCTATTGTTTTTAGGAGTTTTTTACAATCTCTTTCAGCTCTTTTTCAAAGTCTTCGTTTATAAGGACTCCAAAAGGCACTTTTATTTTTTTCGCTACACCGTTTACAGAAAGCGTGATTATCACAGGAGTTTCTCCTTTGAATTTCTGAAGGAGCGCTTTGATTTTTGCCAAAGTTTCTTTCGTAGTTGAGGTGTCGAGTTCGATAATATAAGTATCGGAAGGGTGAGTGTCGGGAACTACATCTTGAGCCGAAGTGGAACTATTAGAATCAATATTCTCTGAATTATCAAGATTTTCAGGATGAGGGTTCGGTTCAGACGGTTTGCCATAAACCTCTCCCGTTTCAATTGCTACACCGGAAAAATCAAAATCACGCATTTTTTCTTCTTCAATCGTCGCCCCAATAATTTCTCCAATAAACGGCGTGAACCTGGAGGCTTTTTCTTCAGGATTATATATCTTTAATTCCTTAGCTTTTTCTATCATTTTCTCAATAGAAACTGCTTTAATATTTTCCGCCATTACTTGGCAAGTGCGTCGATTATCAAATTTCCCCTCAATAACAACAGCCTGATCTTCAACTACAAGAGGAGCAAGTTGCTGATATTTCCCAGGGAATATAGAAACTTCAACTTTCGCAGTAGGATCTTCAATAACAAAAACCATCATATACCCACCACTTCGTGTGAGAATTTTTTTAATCCCCGAAACCATACCGGAAACTTTCACCATTCTTCCGAAATTTTTCTTGGTTAAATCTCCAATCAAACTTACTTTCTTTTTTAAATATCGTGAGAGTCCATCGAGAGGGTGCTTGGAAACATACATTCCGAGGTAAGCTTTTTCCCACTGTAATTGTTGGATTTCAGAACTTTTTTCGACTTTAGGTAAACGGAAACTTTGCATTTCTTCGGCGCCACTTTCAACTAGCGCTCCGAAAATATCAGTCTGTCCCAACGCTTCTGAAGTCTGAGCAAATTTTGAAAATTTAACTATTTCTTCAAACCCACTTGCGATTTGTGATCTGTCTCCAAATTCATCCATTGCACCTGAGTAGGCGAGCGCTTGAATTACTTTTTTATTTAATGATTCGTAAGGAACACGTCTCGCAAAATCTTCAAGATCTTTGAATTTTCCGCCTTGTTCACGCGTCTTTATAATGGCTTCTACGGGACCTTCACCAACGCCTTTTATGGCTGTAAGACCGAAACGAATAGTCGCATCATCAATTACTGTGAAATTTTGGAAAGATTCATTTATTGATGGAGGTAAAACTTTGATCCCCATTTCTTCACATTCATTAATTTCGAGGACGACGCGGTCGGTATCTCCATAATCGCATTTGAGTAACGCGGTCATAAATTCAGTAGGGAAGTGCGCTTTCAAATAAGCAGTTTGATATGAAATCATTCCGTAACACGAAGCGTGAGCTTTGTTGAAACCATATCCGGCGAATGGCAAGATTACTTTTTCGAAAACCTCATCGGAAAATTTTTCTTTTTGTCCCTGAGCAACAGCTCCTTTTATGAATTTTTCTCTTTGTTCAGCGAGAAGTTTTGGATTCTTTTTACCTACTGCTTTTCTCAATATATCAGCCTCGCCAAGAGTAAATCCGGCAAAAC
>CAYURU010000065.1:2754-5179 GCA_964447085.1 uncultured Candidatus Peribacteria bacterium
TATTTGAAGGATTTGCTCCTGATAGACGGCAACACCATATGTTTCACCGAGAATATCTTTGAAAGATGAATGGAAGTAATGAACTTTTTCAGGATTATGTTTGCCTTTGATATAGTCAGGGATCCAATCCATCGGTCCTGGTCTATAAAGCGCACCCATAGCGACGATATCTTCAAATTTACTAGGCTTCAATTCTTTCAAATATCTTCTCATACCGGCAGACTCAAGCTGGAAAACGCCGGTTGTATCAGCTTTTTGTAAAAGTTTAAAAGTCAGTTCGTCATCAAGAGGTAGATGAACAAGATCTATGTCAGCATTTTTCATTATCTTCGCTAATTTTTCAGTGTCCTCTATCAAGGTCAGGTTTTTCAAACCAAGGAAGTCCATCTTAAGAAGACCAAGTTCTTCCAAGGGCTTCATTGAGTATTGACTGATAACACTTCCTTCATCTTCGCCAACAGCTCTTTGAAGAGGAGTATTTTTGATCAATGGAACTCCGGATATAACTACAGCACACGCGTGAGTTCCGGCATGTCGCACAGTTCCCTCGAGTTGCATTGCGAAATCAATAATCTTTTTTGATATTTGGTTATTTTCGTAATCGTGTTTAAAGTCGGGATCTTCTTTTATTGATACAGAAAGTGGAGCGTGTTTACCAAGAACTGGAGGCGGAACAAGTTTCGCCAATCGATCAACTTCGGTGTACGGAATGCCAAGAGCACGACCGACATCTCTTACTACAGCCTTTGCCGTCATTGTTCCGAATGTAATGATTTGAGCGACGTTTTCACGACCATATTTATCAACAACATAATTCAATACTTCTTGTCTTCTTTTATCAGCAAAATCGATATCGATATCGGGCATTGATACTCTTTCCGGATTCAAAAACCTTTCGAAGAAAAGTCCGTGAAATATAGGATCCAATTCAGTAATTTCAAGACTCCAAGTTACGATCGCACCGGCAGCCGATCCACGCCCAGGTCCGACCACAATTCCATTATCTTTCGCGTATTTGACGAAGTCGCGCACGATAAGAAAATAGTTCGCAAATCCCATACTGTTAATAACGCCAAGTTCATATTCAAGACGATCCTTGTATTCTTGCGGGATAGGGACGCCTTTGTCAGCAAATCTTTTGATAAGTCCTTCATCACAAAGTTGTTTCAAATAGTCTTTTGCAGGCTCGTTTTGAGGGGTTGTGAATTTTGGAAGCAAGTCCTGATCGAAATTCAATTTAAGGTCGCACATATCAGCAATCTTGAGCGTGTTTTCGAGAGCTCCGGGTGCAAATTTAAAAGACTCCTTCATATCTTCGTAAGTGCGAATTGAAAAATCTCCAATATATCGCATACGGGTTTCATCAGCGACGTTTGTCTGTGTTTGTATGCAAAGCAAAACATCGTGAGCTTCAGCATCTCCGCGTCTTGGATAGTGAGAGTCGTTCGTAGCGACTAGATTGAGTCCGTGTTTTTTGCTCAATTTTACAAGTGCCTCGTTTACTACAACCTGATCTTCGTTGTACGCGTGATCCTGAACTTCTAAGAAATAGTTTTCTTTTCCAAAAATTTCCACATGGGTCTTTATCATATTTTCAACTTCTTCGTCGTTTCCGGAAAGTATCGCGCGCGGTAGTTGTCCTTGTAGGCACGCGGAAAGAGCAATCAATCCTTCACTATGAGCTTTTAACAAGCCATAATCCGCGCGCGGTTTATAGTAGAATCCTTCGAGATTTGCCTTCGTCACAATTTCTAATAAATTTTCATATCCTTTATAGTTTTTCGCGAGTAATACGAGGTGATAAGGGCGGTTATCGACCTGCGGAGTCTTATCAAATCTCGTTCTTCGAGCAACATAAATTTCACATCCAATAATAGGTTTTATTCCTGCAGCAAGGGCCTCTTTATAAAATTCAAAAGCTCCGTACATATTTCCATGATCCGTGATCGCAGCAGCGGGCATTCCGAGCTCTTTCGCTCGTTCAATAATCTTTTTCGGACTTCCCAATCCGTCCAATAAGCTATAGTGACTGTGGCAATGCAGGTTTACATAAGACATATATTTGAAGTAGAATAGCCCCCGAAATAATTCTCAATTTAAGCATAGGAAATATAACATCATTCCATTGGCTAAAACAATCTTAATCAAAGTTGGTACAAACGTCCTTACAAAAGAGGATAAAACGATTGATTTAAATCAAATTCAGTCTCTTGTAAATCAAATCGCAGAGTTAAAAAAACAAGGTCACAAAGTTATTTTGGTTACGTCAGGTGCGGTAGGAGCTGGGCGTCAAATTAATGAATTTAAAGATGTTGAAGATAAAGTAATAAAAAAACAAATGTTGGCGGCGGTCGGCCAAAATAAATTAATGGGTTCATACACTCATTTTTTCCGTGATCACAACATAGTGATCGCTCAAGCACTT
>CAYURU010000066.1:0-5171 GCA_964447085.1 uncultured Candidatus Peribacteria bacterium
CTATAAATCATCCAAAGCTTGAAGATTCAGGCTATCCATTTGAAGATCTCACGGGCGCCGGCGTAGCATTGAAAGTTGCGCACGCTTTATTCGAACATAATTTAGGTCCAGACAAAGCCATTTCCGAGATTGAGCCACTATTGGAGTTAGCTGGACTTGGTACGATCGCAGACATTGGCATCGCACACGGTGAAAATCGTTTGATCATCAAAAAAGGTCTTAGAAATTTATTAAACACAAACTATCCGGGTATAAGAATTTTGAAAGAATTTGCTGGGATAAAAGAAGTTGGGAATTCGGAAATATCAGCTCTGACAGTGGGTTTTCAAATAGCTCCACGTATAAATGCGGCCTGCAGAATTGGCGATCCATATACCGCTTTAAAAGTTTTTATAAACGAAGATGAAGCGTTACTTTATGACTGCGCGCGTGAATTAGAAGAGTTAAATCAAAAGAGACAAAAGATGACAGAAGAAACATTTTCGGAGGCTTTTGAGAAATTTGACACACTCGCTCGCGAAGGAAAATTACCATACATATTGATAGCCGAAAGTCCGGATTGGCACGTGGGGATAATCGGATTAGCCGCTTCCAGACTGGCAGAACGTTTCAATCGTCCGGCGATAGTTATGCAGGATTTTGGAGACACTCTCACTGCATCAGCACGTTCAATTGAAGGGTTTAACGTCACAGAAGCTCTTTCACAATTTAAAGATCTTTTGATCACATTTGGTGGGCATCAAGAGGCTGCAGGGCTTTCTATAGAGAAAAAACACTTGAACGAATTTAAAGAAAAAATGGAAAAATACACAGATAATAAATTGAAAAATAAAGACTTAAGACAAACTTTAAATATTGATTGTGAATTAAAACCGGAATCTATAAATGATGATTTAATAGAAGAAATTTGGAAATTGAAACCGTTTGGAGTTAGGAATTCAAGACCTCTTTTTATTGTGAAAAATGTAAAACCTCACTTCATAGATTCCGTTGGAAGAAATAAAAATCATATAAAATTTACTGCGGAAATAGAAAAAAATAATTTCCCGGTTATAGGATTTAGACTTGGTGAACATACGGAAGAAATCAAAAAACAAAAATCTTTTGATATAGTTTGTCACATCGATTACAACTTCTGGAATGGCAAAAAAGTGCTTCAATTAGAGCTTGTTGATTTTCAATAAAATTCTTGATAAGCTTATCTCCTTTTTACGACAGCTCGGGGTTTGACTTAAGTTATAAAATATTGTATAATTACAAGATAACAAAGAATCAAATTTTATGAAATTTTCTGAGATTCAAAAACAAATCATAGACCTTGTTAAAAGAAGTAATAAGATACTTGTATTGCCTTCATCTCCAATGGATGGCGATTCAATAGGCAGTGCTCTTTCACTTTATATAATTTTGAAAAAGCTTGGCAAAGAAGTAACTGTTGCTTCATCAGAAAAAATCCCGGATTTATTGAATTTCTTGCCAAATACTCAAGTAATAAATCCAAGTTTAATTTCATCAAAAGATTTTATTATTACTCTTGATACTCGTAAGGTAAAGATTCAAGAGATCAATACTGAAGCAGGGGAGAATAAATTAAATATAATTGTAACTCCTAAAGAAGGAAGACTTTCAGAAAAAGACATTTCTTTCAATGAAGGCCAAGAGGAATTTGAATTGATTATAACTGTTGATACAGCAGACCTGAAACAACTCAGGGCGATTTACGAAGATAATATGGAAATGTTCCACGAAGTCCCTGTGATAAACATAGATCACCACGTTTCAAACGAACATTATGGAAAGGTTAATTACGTAGATATTATGTCAGCGTCAGCAACCGAACTTTTACTTCCATTATTCGAACAAATGGAAGAATCATATGAAATGGAATTAGTTGATGAAGATGTTGCGACACTATTGCTTACAGGAATTATCACAGACACAGGCAGTTTTCAGAATTCAAATACAACGCCAAAAGCCTTTGCTCATGCAGCGCAGTTGATTGCATACGGAGCAAGACAGCAAGAGATTATTCAACACATTTATAAGACGAAACAATTAAGCCAATTAAAACTTTGGGGTCGCGTGCTATCCAAAATTCAGACAGACGAAAAATACAAAATTGTTTGGTCTTCAGTCGGACAGCAAGATTTCAAAGACACTCAAAGTAAAGAAGAAGAAACAGGAGATATTATCGATGAATTAATGACAAACGCTCCCGGAGCTGAAGTTGTTTTGCTTTTAAAAGAAAAATCAAATGGTACAATTTCAGGCTCTATTCGCACAACTTCCACTGAAGTTGATGCTTCAAACATTGCAGAAATGTTCGGAGGAGGAGGTCATTCAAGAGCAGCTGGATTTGTGATAAAAGATGGAGAATTTAGAAAACACGAAGATGAAATTATTGCAAAAATTCGCAGTTATCAAAAAGATAGATTGAATTTGATAGAAGAAGATGAAGGGTTATCACCAGAAACATCAGAGACACCAATTATCGATGTAAAAAAACTTCTTGCTCAAGTGAAAGAAGCGGAAAAAGCAGTTGGATCAATGCCGAAAGCTGAAGAAATTGAGAAATTTAAAAAACCTGAAGAGGAATCAAAACTAAATTTAAAAGTTCCTAAACAGGATATTCTAATGGGAGATACTGTTGGGGACGAACTCCCTAAGTCGCACACAGAAAACACATCACACGACCAAATCTTCAAATATAAATTTGAGGACTAATCCAGCTGATTCATTATTTCATCATCGATATCAAAATTCGCATAGACATCAGATACGTCGTCATTTTCTTCGATAGCCTCTATCAATCCCAAAACTTTTTCAGCAGTTTCTTTGTCGGAAATCTTAACAGTTTGTTTTGGCATATACGCAACCTCAGCAGACTCAAATTCTATGCCGGTTTTCTTTAAATTTTCTCTTACCTTAGCCAATTCCGTATAGTCAGTGAAAACTTCCAAGATGTCGTCAGATCGTTTTATGTCAGTGGCGCCAGCATCTATAAGAGTCAGTTCCATATCATCCAAGTTCATTCCAGGTTTTACAGGAATAGTAATCAATCCTTTCTGTTCGAAAACCCAAGACGAACTGCCGGTCGCGCCCATTCCGCCGTTGTTACGTGATAAAATAGCTTTTAAATCAGAAGAAGTTCTATTTTTATTGTCAGTGATTGCGTGTATATACAAAGCAATCCCGTTTGGACCAAATCCTTCATAAAGAATTTCTTCATAAGAAACAGCATCTTTTCCTTGTCCAGACCCTTTCTTTATAGCTCTTTCAATATTCATATTAGGGACATTGTCTGCTTTTGCATTATCAATGGCTGCACGAAGACCAGGATTCATCTCAGGTTCTCCGCCGTTTCGTGCTGCTATCGCTATCAATTTTGCGTGTTTAGTAAAAATCTTTCCTCTCTTTGCATCGAGGGCTCCTTTCTTATGTTTGATTGAATGCCATTTTGAATGTCCGGACATAGTAAATAATTAATGTAGATAATTAATTGTCTTAGACACAATTTTTACCACTTTCTTAGACGAAACGCCAGAAAATTTCTAAGAAGAAATTTTATAAGAAAGGTCCGAACGAAAATTAATTGGTAGGCGGAGGAGTAGTTGGAGGCGTGACATATGGAGGTGTTGTCGGACCAATAGAATACGGAACAGGGGAATCGTCATTTATAAAAAACTGAAATGTGGCAAAAACACCTGCGGCGATAATAAATAATATGGAAAGAACAATAAGGAGATATTTTTTTGAGATCATATTTGTAGGTTTAAAATGATGTTGTTTGACTTTCTCTATAATCGAGAATTACATCGCCGGCACGTTCATACTTCAAAGTTAATTCAAGTGTAGAACTGTAATAATAATCTATCGGGCCAGTCCCAACACCAATTGCATCCGTCAGTATAATAACCTTATCAGGAAGTGAATTGATTAAATCTTGTCCTTCTCCTTCTACGAGAATGTTTTCAAAAATATTACTTTTAATTGATGCGTAATCGTTTCCTCCAGCCTGTAATTTTATATTTTTATATTCAAAAGTATTCAAAAGAGCATCTAAAAATTTTCTATTTTGTTCAGCCAATACCCCGCTCCCATTTTGAGTATAGATAGTCAAAATTTTTCCGCTAAAATCACCACTGTTTATATAAACATATTGATCAACAATATAATCATCATCATAGGAAACTCTAAGTGCCATAAAATCTCCAATTTCAACTTCTGAGAAATCAGCGTCAGAAAATATTTTTTTAATATTTGAAAAATACTGAGTTTGAGTAAGTTCTTGATCATTTGAATCCAAAGCAACTACAAATTTAGCAGTGTTTGGATAAACCCTCTCAGGAAAAGATTGAAAATATCCTGTATCACTTTTCCAGAAACTAACACCATCTCCACCATCAAAAGTATATTTTATAATTTGCCAATTATTTGGATATTTAGCCTCAAAAGGTAAAACATTTGAATCATAAGTATTCCACGTTTCATAGAAAGGATATTCGTCCCATCCACTATTTTTTACCACCAAAAATCTATACATCAAATCTGCGAAATGACCTCTGTTTAAAACGGAAACTATATCAGCGCGTCCATAATCATCCATCATAACAATACTTTTTTCTTTTGCGAATTTAGCGTATCCGGCAAACCAATCAGTTGGTTTAACATCAGTGAATAGAGCTTCGTCAGAGGAGTCAACCGCAGGAACATCTACACCATAAGCTCTACACAAAATAGACAGTGTTTCAGCCAAATTTATCGTGTCTGTAGGCCGAAAAGTTCCGACACTATCTCCAGTAACAAAGCCGGCTTTTTTAGCCGCCATCACATATGGGAAAAACCAATCAGTAGTTTTAACATCACTAAAAGATGCAGAAAAATTGACTTTTATATCCAATCCAAGTGCGGCAACAATTATTTTCACAGCTTCAGCTCTATTGATATTATTTCCAGGTTTAAAAGTTAAATCAGAATATCCATTTACATAAGATTTTGATTTCAAATATTCGATCGCTTTAGCATACTCGTGATCATCCGGAACATCAGAAAATATAGCCGCGTTAGCAACTCCACCAAAAGAAATCACACAAAAAACAGTAGCAACAAAACTTGAAATAAATTTGAGGGGGAATTTTTTCATAGCAGAGTTTTAACTCATTATTTTTCTA
>CAYURU010000067.1:0-5094 GCA_964447085.1 uncultured Candidatus Peribacteria bacterium
ACAGCAAAGCTTCTGAAAAATATCTGTAGTGATGGGAAAGTCTTAGTTGAGAAATGGCATTAATAAATATTGGATGGAAGATCCAAAATGCAAGAGTGCCAATAGAAAATAGATAAAAAGAAAACATACCGAATCGCAGAGATCTGTAAATTTTTTCTACACCACTAATCTGTTCTATTTGTTGGCAAATTTCACTAAATTCTTGAAGATTTGTGAAATTTATATAAAAAAACATCACAGCTTTTTTCTCAAAAAAAGAAACAGATCCTTTAGCAAAAATTAAATCAGCGTTATATATATTTAGAATATTCATAATTTCCCTCATTATTCCAGGTCTGTTTTCAGTAACAACTTTTAAATAAATTTTATTATCTTCGTTATCGTGACTATGTATCAATTTGATTAGTTTCACGATCTCAACAGCTTGTAAATTGCCCTCCCCAATAGAAGCGAAAAGTTTTTTTCTGTTATCGTAATTTTGATTTGTTTCGGCTAGAATAATTGAGCGAAGTTTTCTGAAATTTATGTCTTCAACAAGCCCTAATCCGGACCTGTCTAATTCTTTCTGAAACATTTTCATCCCAGTAGATATTTTGTTTTTCAACGTTTCTTTACGAAGGAAAATCTTGATCTTATTTCTTGCCAAACTCGTCTTCGCAAATGAAAGCCAATTCAGAGAAGGCGTTGCGTTCGGATCTGAAATGATTTTTACATAATCTCCAGTTTTTAAAACAGTTGTAATAGGTTTAATTTCATAATTAACTTCACAGTTTTTTGCGTGAGTTCCAAGTTCAGAATGAATAGCATAGGCGAAGTCGATTGCCGTAGCGTTTTTTGGTAAATCAATAGTCTCACCGGTAGGCGTGAAAACAAAAATTCTATCTTGAAAAATATCAATTTTTAAATCACTAATAAAATCATCTCCACCAATTCTTTGAGATTTTTGAATATCAAGTATTTTAGCAACCCAATTTGATCTCTGATCTTCCACAAGTTTTTCTCCGCCTTGTAATTTTGATTCATCATAAAAATAATGAGAAGCAATCCCGTATTCGGAATCCATATGCATTTTTTCAGTTCTGATTTGTATCTCTGTAACGATGCCATTCAATCCAAAAACGGTTGTATGTATGCTCTGATATCCATTTACTTTTGGAACAGCAATATAATCCTTAAATTTACCAGGTTTTGGCGTGAAAAGATTGTGTACTATACCAAGAGCCGCATAACAATCGCCAGTAGTTTCTGTAATAATTCTAAAAGCTATGCGATCGTGAATGCTGTCTATAGACCTGTTTGCAGAAGATATTTTTTTATAAATACTATAAAGACTTTTTTCTCTCCCATACACATAAGCTTTAACACCACGTTCTTTAAGTTCGCTATCAATCAGTTTTGTCATCTCTTTCAAAGTTTCTTTATGTCTTTCGTTAGTGTCCAGCATCTTGTCGCGAAGTTGATTGAATTCTTGAGGATGCAAGTGTCTAAAACACAAATCTTCAAGTTCTGCTTTGAGTCCCTGTATCCCAAGGAGATTTGCAATCGGTACATAAATTTCCAGAGTTTCTTTGGAAATTCTTGCGCGTTTTTCAGGGTTTGGAACGAAATCAAGGGTCTGCATATTATGAAGACGATCTGCAAGTTTTATTAGGACCACTCGAGGATCTTTTGCCGTATGTATCAAAAGTTTTTTTAATGATTCTATCTGTCGTTCCTGCATATCATTTCTGTAGTAAACTTTCGACAATTTTGTAATTCCATCAACAAGAAAAGCTATTTCATTTCCGAATTCTTTTTCAATATCATTAATTGTTGCATTAGTGTCTTCAGGAACGTCATGAAGCAAAGCCGCCGCTAAGGTGTCCTCATCAGCGTGTAATTTTACAAGATTTTTAACTGTTTCAACCGGATGAATTATATAAGGATCTCCACTTCTTCTAAATTGATTTTTATGATGACTTTCGGCAAATTCAAAAGCTTTTTTGAATTTAGCGATATCAAAATTTGGCAAATATTCACGAATACTATCGACAATTTTGTCGAGATCAAAATATTTTTCGTAGATTTTTGAGTTTTCTGAAACCATAAGTGTTTGTAAATATCGCACTAAATACCAGAAAAGTCAAATTTGGCAAGGTAGGGGCGTTGAAAAGAACACGAAAATCAGGTATAATTAACAGATTAAAATCAGATATGAAAGACAACTACTTTGTATTACATATAGGACCAGAACATCTCCCCACCCCTGAAAAGGAGACGGTTAAAATTGAAGAAAAAAAGAAGGAGGTTAAAACCGATCAAAAACAGATAATTAAAGAGGTTAAAAAGGAAGAGGGGATAACAGACGTCTTGAAAAATGGAGCGAAACAGTTTTTTGTTACACTCCTTATTTTAGTGATTGGTTTTTTTGCAATTAACTATCAAGCCTATTATTCAATAATCAAAACGTACATTGACGGCTGGGTAAATGGGAATCAACAGGTTACGGAAATAGCTACAACAAATACAACTCAGGAAGTTCAGCAAAAAATCCTTTCAACCAATAAAGATACCGAAAAACAGATAAAAGAGATTCCAAATTTAACAATGGAAATACTTCCAACAGATATGAGATTGGTAATCCCAAGAATTGATCAAAATATTCCTGTCGTAAGAGTTCCAAGTGAAAACCTCATCAAACGTGATTGGAAAGCACTAGAAAAAGATATGCAAGAATCATTGAAGAATGGAGTAGTCCATTATCCTGGTACAAGTTTGCCAGATCAAACAGGCAACACCGTGATAACAGGTCATAGTTCATACTTCCCATGGGATTCAGGCAAATTTAAGGATGTGTTTGCGCTTCTGCATCAAGTAAATGTTGGTGATCAAATAATAGGTTATTATAATCAACACAAATACATCTATGAAGTTTCTGAGAAAAAAGTAGTTTTGCCTACTGAAATAGATGTTCTTAAACAAACTCCTGATCAAAGACTTACATTGATTACCTGTACTCCGGTCGGAACTAATCTAAAAAGATTGGTCGTTACAGCCAAGCTTTTAAAAGAGGAAATATAAAATAATTTAATTAGAGATTCTTGAGTTGTTCGAGCAGAGCTTCTTCTTGTGCTGTTTCTTGCTGCGCATCAGCTTCTTCTTTCTTCCTTATTTCTTCACGTCTTCGTCTTACTTCTTCGTCGGATATAGCTTGTGTTTGCTTTTGATCTATCTTGGAAAGTTCGTTTTCATATTCTTTATCTAATTTTTGAAGTTGGTCTTTTTCATTTACCAATATATCTCTAAATTTTTTGACCTGATCTTGAGTCATAATAGGCAAAATTTGTAGCCAATATTCACGCTCATCTGTGTCCATAGACTCTGTTTCAAACACGAGCTTCATCAAGTCTGGGAAGGTCTCTCTCGCAAGTTTTGGGACTATATAATATTGCTCAACTTCAGCAATATACTGCTCGTTCGTTTTGGTCTTGTCGACCTTTACGAGCAAGCTTTTGCTTTGTGGTTTTTGTGCGGATTGTTGAGGGGTTGGGTCAGTCATATTTACATTAGATATTATACAGAAAATAGTTATTTAGCACTAGATATATATTCTTATGTCTTAGGAGCTTCTGGTACAGAAGCAGTAGATGCGTTTCCAGTAGAAGTAGTATTATCTGTCGTTTTTGGTGCGGGCTTCGGCTCTTCCGTGTTTGTAACTTGATTTTCTTCATCCTTTTCTTCATCCTTTAATTTTTTATCCTGAATAGAAGCCATAATATCTTCATTGTATATGCTTTCTTCAGGCTCAAAAGCCCCTTTAAAGCCCATTCCAAGCATAATATTAATATTCTTTTTATCTTCGTTGTCATTACTACCGAAATCAAAAGTTTGAAGTCCTTTGTCTGTCTGGTATTTGATTTTGTGATCAGGACATACTATTCCTACCATAATAAAAGATTTATTTTCAAAATCCAGATCCAGAGTCGAAGGAGTTGAGAAAAACACGACTGTATTTACAGCTAGTGTTTGTTGTTTTGCTCTATTCATAAAATCAACAGGATCTTGTAAATGTCTATATAGTGAGTTTTGTTTTTCAGGAGCAGAAGAAGTGGAATATTTAGAATTTAAAAATTTAGCATAAAGTCTGTCGGGATCGTTTCCTTCAACACCCGAAATTCCTAATGTTTTTACTACATATTCAACTGATAATTTAGAATTTATAAAACCTTCATCATCTTCTTCTACTATTATTTTTTTATAATTGTCACTTTCAGGATTTAATTCTGCGTAATTATTGGCAATGTCCCCTAATTCTTTATCTACATAGATAAAACCCTCTGGATCTCCATCCTTCTTTGTGCGTCTGAGTTTGTCTGGATCTATTTTTAATGCGTTAAGTCTCTTTTTTAATTCTTCAAGTTTTCTTGTTAATAATTCGACTTCATCGTTAATCTTCTGATTTTCAGGGTCTTGCTTTTTTCTTTCGTTGGCTAGTCTGAGCTCTTCGACACATTTTAAATAAGAATCTTTAAGTAAAACTCGATCCCCTCCGTATTTTTCATCCAATTGTTTTTGAATTTCATCTTTTGACAATCTTTCTTCATTGTAAATATTAGCAATAAATGACGCATAATCATTAGCGCTCGAATTAGTTCCGCCTAGCTTCCCAAAGAAAAGACAAAATGCATATCCAAGTTGTACTAATTTTGAATCTTTTATGCTGGGATCTTCGTCCATGAGATTTTTAATTCCTTGAGCTATATACAGATATTTAGCAGGCCCTTTTGGAAGTTCAAGGGAAGTGTTTTCATATACTTTCAGCACTATTTCTTTAGTGGTGTCACTAGGGATTTCACTAACTGCATCCTTAACCTCTTCTTGAGTTGGAGGTGTTTTAGTCGCATTTTCAGTAGGACTTTGAGTAGAACTTGGTTGAGGGGTGACAACGTTTTGTAAGCCTTGTCTTTCTACAGAACCTCCCTGAGGGGTATCAACAGACTTTCCGGAATTATTTTCCGACTCATTTGAATTATCTAACTGATTTTCGGGTTCACCTAGAGGCATACTTGCAAGTAATTTTTAATTAATTTAAACTCTATCCGATCCGATAATTAT
>CAYURU010000068.1:0-4944 GCA_964447085.1 uncultured Candidatus Peribacteria bacterium
CTCGGACAAGCCATTATGATGTTGAAAGATGGCGTTTATTTGGGCGAACTGTCGGGAGTGATCGAAGATACGATTACAAAAAACGGATATTCTGTAGTTGAAGAGCTTACCGGACACGGTGTCGGAAAGCGTCTTCACGAATATCCATACGTTACAAACCATCGCGATCAGAAACTTCCAATATTCAAAGCAGGAATGACAATCGCCGTTGAGCCAATTTTTACAAATGGCAATGGAGACATCCGTACACTTGCAGATGATTGGACTATAGTTACAGCAGACAATTCCCTAGCGGCACAAATAGAGCACACTCTTCTTGTTACAGAAAACGGCTGTGAAGTACTCACTCAAGCGTAAAACTGCTTTCGTAAGCCGAAAACACTATATTAAAAGTCGTAAAATTTAAATCCGTCTAAATCAGACTAGGCAATATTTTAATAATTAATGCAACTAAAAATTCACAGAAACATCGATTTTACACAATTCCCCCTTAAAATTCTCTTGCACCATCATATATACTACTGTAAAATCCGAACGCTTAAATCCCCTCCTACATCCTATAATTAGCGCTTACACAAGCGAAAAACTAACGTTTTTAATGACTAAGGAAGACAAAATCGAGGTCGAAGGAATTGTGGTTGAACCACTCCCAAACGCAAAGTTCACCGTAAAACTAGTGGGAGAGAATTGGGAAGGCAAGGAAATAATGGCACATCTGTCTGGAAAAATGCAGATGAACTTCATTAGAATCCTTCCTGGGGACAAGGTGACGGTAGAGCTATCAATATATGATCCTACCAAGGGCAGAATTACATACAGACACAAGCAATAACAGTGCGAGAGAACGAAAGTTCTATTTGCACCCATATATAAAAAATTATCAATTATGAAAGTTAGAGCATCAGTCAAAAAGATTTGTTCAAAATGCAAAGTCGTTAAACGCAAAGGCGTCGTTCGCATCATTTGTGAGACAAAAAAACATAAGCAAAAACAAGGTTAATATTTAACTTATTACTACAATGGCTCGTATAGCAGGTGTAAACCTACCAAAAGACAAAAGAATTGAAGTCGGACTTACGGCAATATTTGGAATAGGCCGCAAGCTTAGTGTGCAAATTTTAAAAGCTACAGGCGTTAACAAAGACACCAAAGTAGATGCACTCACAGAAACAGAAATCAACGCATTAAGAGAAGAGATCGCTAAGATGACGACAGAGGGTGACTTAAAAAGAAAAGTCGCTATGGACGTAAAAAGAATCCAAGAAATTGGTTCTTACAGAGGACTTAGACATAAGAAAAATTTACC
Source organism: uncultured Candidatus Peribacteria bacterium (assembly GCA_964447085.1). Lineage (GTDB taxonomy): Bacteria > Patescibacteriota > Gracilibacteria > UBA1369 > LOWO2-01-FULL-3 > DAONBD01. The sequence goes on from CAYURU010000068.1 coordinate 1,307, forward strand.
ATGCAGAGGTCAACGCACTCGCTACAATTCTCGCACAAAGAAAGGTAAGAAAAAGACAGTAGCAAACAAGAAAGTAGTAACTAAATAATAGGCAAAACCGGAATCCTCCTGTTTTCGCCCCTATATATAAAATTATCAAATTATGGCTGAAGAAGTAAAAAAACAAGAAGCTAAAAGCAAAAAAGAAGGTGGCAAATCAAATTTTGCAGCCAAAAAGAAAAAGAGCAAAAGACGAAGTATCGTCGAAGGAGTAGTTCATGTAAAAGCTACTTACAACAACACACTTATAAGCATCTCTGAACCAAATGGCGACGTGATTGCGTGGAGTTCATCCGGCTCAGCAGGATTCAAAGGAGCTAGAAAATCTACACCATATGCTGCTCAAGTCGCTGCAGATAATGCCATTCAGAAGGCAAAAATATTTGGTTTGGAAAGAGTACACGTAATCGTAGACGGAGTTGGAAGCGGACGCGAACAAGCAATGAGAGGAATAACAGCTAACCAAGTTGAAATATTATCAATCGAGGACGTGACAGCGATGCCACATAATGGCTGCAGAAAACGCAAAGCCAGAAGAGTATAACCTAACTTTTAATCAATGAAATACACAGGTCCATCATGTAGACTATGCCGAAGAGAAGGAGAAAAATTATTTCTCAAAGGCGACAAATGCACATCACAAAAATGTCCTTTATTAAAGAAAAATTACGCTCCAGGAATGCACGGTGGTAGCGGTAAAGGTAGTTTCTCAAAACAATCTGAATACGGTCGCCAATTAAGAGCTAAACAAAAAGCAAAGAGAATATTCCAAGTACCAGAGAATCAACTAAAACAATACTACACTTTATCTACAAAACAGACCGGTGTTACGGGTGACATCTTATTACAATATTTAGAGAGAAGATTAGATAACGTTGTGTACAAAGCAGGATTCACAAAATCAAAAAAACTTGGTCGCCAAGTTGTTAATCACGGTCTTATCAAGGTTAACGGCAGAAAATGCCGCGTAGGATCAAGATTATTAAAAGTTGGAGATACAGTTTCTGTTTACAAGAAAGTCAAGGGAGTCAAAATTTTTGACGGTTTGGAAAAGCAAAAAGATTCATCTCCAAAATGGTTAAAAACTGACTTAAGCAAGGGCGAAACTCAAATTGCTTTCTTGCCTGAGAAAGACGATTTGGACAGATCAATCAATGCATCCCTTATAGTTGAGTTCTATTCAAAATAAATTTTTTAAAAACAATTAACAATGCATATTATCCAAGAAGAAATTGGAATTCCAAAAATCAAGACGGATGTGCTCGAAGGTAACCACGTTATCTTTACAATGAGTCCACTTCCTGCAGGTTTCGGAATGACGCTTGGCAATGCTCTTAGAAGAGTATTACTTTCTTCTCTGCCTGGTGCTGCAGTTACAGGTGTAAGGATAGATGGCGTTACTCATGAATATTCTACAATTCCAGGTGTAAAAGACAGTGTTTTGGACATCATTTTGAATCTAAAAACATTGGACATCAAAAAAACATCCAAAGAGCCTTCTACATTGAAACTTGAAGTATCAAAGGCTGGGAAAATCACCGCAAAGGACATTCAATGCCCAAGCGATGTAGAAATTCTAAACCCAGATCTATACATCACAACACTAGAAAAGGGATCTAAATTGAAGATTGAATTAAGAGTAGAAAAAGGAGTTGGGTACGTTCCTGCACAACAAAGACAGAAAGAAGAAACTGAAGTAAATATGATCGTAGTTGACGCAGTATTCACACCAATCAAAAAAGTTCGCTACGAAATCGAAGCAACTCGTGTCGGCCAAATGACAGACTTGGACAAATTAGTTCTAGAAATCATTACAAACGGCACAATCGTTCCAGAAGAAGCGCTAAAGTTCGCATCAAACATTTTGAAATCATATTTCAATCTATTCAATGTTGAAAACATTATGGTTGAAGACGAATTTATGAGTGATGTTCAATCAATTATGCAAAAAGAGAAAGAAGAAGAATCTAAGAAACCTGCGCAAGAAAGCTACACACCAATTGAAATCCTAGGATTCTCTCCAAGAACATTAAATGCATTAATCAATGGAGGAATCGGCTCAATTGAGCAACTATCTAAATGCACAGAAAGTAAACTTTCAAATCTTCGCGGATTTGGTAAGAAAGCTTTGACTGAAGTAAAAGAGGCATTGGAGAAAAAAGGATTACATTTAGCCGAAGAATAACCTTAAATTAACCATGAGACACAAGCAAAAAAAAGTAATACTAGTAGGAGATAAAGGACACCAGAGGCTTCTTCTAAAGAATCTCGCAATGTCTGTAATTATCTACGAAAAAATCAAAACTACAGCGGCAAAAGCAAGAGCTGTAAAACCACTTGTTGATAAATTAATCACAATCGGAAAAACAAAAGAGAAACGTGAAGCAATTAGATTGATTGAAGAGATGTTGCAACACAAGAACGCATCAAGAAAAATTCTTGAAGTTCTAGTTGAGAGATACAAAGACAGACCATCTGGTTTCACTCGCATCACAAAACTCGGATACAGAAGCGGAGACAACGCCGAAGTGGTCCAATTAGAATTAGTAAACTAACCGAAATTTAAAGATCATGCAAAAAACATTTACACCAAAAGTAGTTAAAGCGACAGACCAGAAATGGTATATCGTAGATGCAACAGACAAAATAGTAGGAAAACTCGCTACTCGTGTTGCAGACGCATTAAGAGGTAAGGATCAGCCTACATTTACTCCACATATGGATATGGGTGGATACGTAATCGTAATAAATTCTGACAAAGTCCGATTCACAGGTAAGAAATTGGAGGACAAAGTTTATTACAGACACTCAGGATTCAAAGGAGGTATCAAGGCCGAAACAGCCGCTTCAGTAATGGAAAGAAACTCGAAGAAAGTTATCGTAGAAGCTGTCAAAAACATGCTTCCAAACAATAAATTACGCAAACATTTCCTTTCAAAATTAAAGGTTTTCACAGGCGCAGAACACGGTCACGAAGCGCAGAAACCAATTTCCCTAGAAATCTAACTTATAATTTACAATGCCAACAAAGAAAGCAACAACTGAAACTAAAGAAGTAGTTAAAAAACCAAAAAAGACTTTGGCTCGAGCCGACAGACCGGTGAACGCTGAAGTTTTGAAAGTAGAAACTGTAGCTCCTTCAAAAGAAGCTAAAAATCAAGACTACAAACTCCCAACAGGTAAATATCACTACGCAAACGGAAAAAGAAAAACTTCTGTTGCTAGAGTTAGATTGTATAAGGGAGACGGGACTATATTTGTAAATCAAAAACCAGCAAACAAATACTTCACAATCAAAACACACGTTGAAGTAATAAAATCTCCATTAAAAGCTGTAAATTTGAGTGATAAATTCACGGTTACAGCAGTTGTCACAGGAGGAGGAGTCGCATCTCAAGCTGACGCAGTCAGACACGGAGTTGCAAAAGCTCTTCTAACATTTGACGAAACACTACGCCCTACTCTAAAGCACTTGGGCTTCCTTACACGCGATCCAAGAGCAAAAGAAAGAAAGAAGTTCGGTTTCCGTGGTGCAAGACGTGGAAGACAATTCTCAAAACGCTAATATACTAGAGAGAAATCCGATCCGAAGCGGAGCA
>CAYURU010000069.1:0-4920 GCA_964447085.1 uncultured Candidatus Peribacteria bacterium
TCAACTATACCAACGACATATGCGGAAGCTCCCAAAACACCAGTTAAATATAATGGAACCAATGGAAAAACCATTTGACTGCTTAAGTCGGTAAAAAGGCTTACGAATCCAAGTAAGATAACGTTTCTTCCAATTCCTCGTGTGATTTTGTGTCTTATATTTTTTGTCATAGATGAAGATTAAAAAAACAGCTAACCAAGCGAGTCAATTGTGACACAATTTTATTTCTATATCAAAAATATAATCTTGTGATAAATGTGGGACTGAAATCAAAACAGCGTATTCACCAGACCGTAAAGAAATCATCTATTGCGAAAAGTGCTACTTGGAAATGGTTTACTAATTAGCTTTCAGTTTCATCTTCATCTTCTTCTCATTCTTCAGTATTTCCAACATATTTAGCGATGATCTCTTCTCTGTTTTTGTCCAAAGTTTCAAGATCGATTCTTGAAAGAGCATAGACCTTCAAGATTTCTAACATCATTTTTTCTATTTCAGGAAATTTACCGGTAGCTCTTTCTTTGATTCTTTGCATTATAGCTTCAGCCCCTTCGACGAAAGCTGGTTCACGGAAAATCATTTTATCGGTATCCCATGGAGCTCCTACTTCAAAAGTCAAAGACCCATCCTGTCTAGATTGTTTTAAACTTCCATATCTGCCAAAAGACATAATTAGAAGCGGTAGTCTTTTGTCAGCCATTAATTCGTTTGGTGGAATATATTGATTCCCCAATCCCAACGCATCCAACATTGGTAATCCCAATTTCTTTTCGGTATATTCAATCGTTTTTCGTTGTGCTTGTTCAGAATCAACTCTAAACGCAGACAAAGAAATATCAGGAATATATCCGAGACGTTTTTCGAGTTCCTTAAAGAAATCATTTCTATCATCTATGATACCTTTTCGTCCTGTGAAAGGATCAGTGTACCAATTCCTATGTGCGCCAGGGTAAAAATCAATAAAATCGATTTTTCCAATATGACATCCTGCATTTTTTAATCTTTCAATTCCGGACAACGTTTCTTCCAAAGATTCGGTATTTCGTCCCATTCTTTTTAACTCTTCCTCATTTGTGCTTTGGATTCCAATTCCAACATGTCTCAATCCAGATTTTATAAGAGTTTTTAACTCTTCATCAGTGTATTTATTGATAGAGGAAGGATGAGTGTATCCACCAAAAACAATCCATTCATCCAAGCCACTTTCTTGAAGTCGATCAGCAAATTCCATCCACCAGTTTTTATCCGTTAAAGCATCATCATCCGAAAAATTTAAATTAAACTTACCGCTAGATAAATATTCACCGAATTGTTCTACGGCATTAGCTGGACTGATTTGACGGACAGGGGCGGTAATGTTTCCCTGAGAACAATATTTGCATCTGTTTTTGCATCCGCGTCCTTTATCCAAAATTCGTGCAGTCATATTCTTAATCATCATTCTGAAGCTATACATATGCCAAAAAAAATCATCCTCACTAACCTCAAGAGGCATACCTAAAATTGTTTTAACCATCGTGGACGTAAAATCCGTAACATTCTTTACATCTTTTTCTATAGTCCAATTACGAGCCACTGAAACATCAAGATATCCATCTTCTCCGCATCCTACAGTAGCAAGGTCAAGTGTTTCAGGGGGTGTAGAATGCTTATTAATTTTAACAACTCCAGGTAAATTTTCTTCACCTTTTAATGTGTCTGCCAAAACTTTATCAGCCTCTCCTCTTACAAAAACAATTTGAATATCATCAGGGAGATTTTGTAAGTGTAAAAGAATTTCTCTAGACCAAAAAGAAAAGTGATTAATTATACCAGGGCCACCAAGATAAATTGATTTTTTTCTCAAATCAGGATCAGTTGCTATCGTAGATATTAAAAAAGCTATTAATGGAAAGTCCTGATCAAACACAGTAAATCCAATATTTTTAGTGGCTTTCATGGCTTGGATAATTGGATCAATAGATGGACGAGGATCCTCTAAAAGTTTATGTGTCTCATTTTTTGAATCACCGGGTGATGGTGCGAAAATACCAGGTCTTAATCCCTCGTCAGTTATTCCTTGAGCTAATCTCTGAAGTCCACCAGCCCAATATTGCGTACCATTAAAAACCATACTACCAACTAAAAGCATATCGACAGGGTTTTCAATATTCGAAAAATCTTCCGGTTTGTACGATCCTTCCTCAGTCAAAACTAAAGGATTTTTAGACCAATAATATTCGAAAAGTTGATCTGTCCCTGTTAAAACATTATTTTTCATCATCGTCTTTGTTAACATATTGTTCGTAATCTTCCGGTAAGTTTTTTCTAAATGCCTCAAATCCACCTAAATCCATCGTGGAGAGGGTGTAAACCCTTAACATCTCAATCATCATTTTTTCTATATCAGGAAATTTCCCGGTAGCTCTTTGTTGAATTCTTCTAATTATTGCTTCGGGTCCATCTCTGCGGGTTGAATATATGTGAGTTATAGAATCTTTATCCCAAGGTCGTCCTTCTTCAAAAATAATTTTTCCATTATGTTTTACTAAAGTACTTCCATATTTTCCGAACATTATTTGTCTTGCAGGAGGATTTAGATCTGGTGATAAGCCAACGGGTGAAATTGCTTCACGCATACTCAAAGAATCCAAAAAAGGCATCCCCAAAACTTTTTCTGTATAGTCAATAGTTCGTCTTTGGGCGTCCTGAGAATTTACAACAAACATAGAGTGCCGAACTTCAGGAATATATCCAATATCTTTTATTAAAGAAGAGAAAAATTGCATTTTATCAGCGAAAATACCATTTTCCCCAGTTGAAGAATCTACGAACCAATTTCTGTGGAAGCCAGGATATAATTCGATAAAATCCATATCTATATCTATCCTTGCATCAAAAAGTTTTTTTATAGCTACCAAAGCTTTTTCAGCACTTTTAGGATCGCGTCCCATTCTTTTTAACTCCTCTTTATTAGTGCTTTGAATCCCAAGTGAAACTTCACGAAATCCGGATTGAGCCATTTCTCTTAATTCCTCATCACTGTATTTCAAAATAGATTCTATGTTTGAATAACCGCTGAATGAAACCCATTCATCCATGCCTGTTTTCGCCAAAAGATCGATGAATTCAATCCACCATTTTTTATCTATGAAAGTGTCGTCGTCAGAGAATGTGAAATATAATTTCCCTTTCGATAAATATTCACGAAATTGTTCTATTACGCTCTGCGGACTAAGTTGTCGAACTGGGGCAACAATATTGCCTTGAGAACAATATCTACATCTTTTATTACATCCTCGACTTTTATCAAATTCTTGTGTCACCATATCTTTGAACATCTCTCTGATTTCAAAAAGTCTACGTATAAATTCTCCGTTATTTTTGTACTGTCTTTTCATCGTTGATATTATTGAGGCTTGCACAAAATCAATGATTTCGCTCGTATCTTTTTCAATAGACAAATCATTAACGATTGGAATATTTAGATATCCATCTTCTCCGCATCCAACGGTAGCAAGCTCGGGCGTTTTAGGGAGAGAAGAATGTTTATTAATTTTAACAACTCCAGGTAAATTTTCTTCACCATTTAATGCTCTGCCTAAAATTTCATCAGCCTCACCTCGAACAAGCACAACTTGAATGTCCTCGGGCAATTTTTTTAATTCAAGCAAAATTTCTCTCGCCCAAAAAGAAAAATGATTAATTACTCCAGGTCCACCAAGGTAAATTGTTTTTTTAGACATTTCAGGATCTTTTGTCATCATCCACATAAAATAAGCAATGAAAGGGAAGTCTTGATCAAATACAGTAAATCCAATATTTCTAGCCCCTTCTAGCGATTTCAAAACCGGTTGTATTCTTGGGTTTGGATCATCAAAAAGTCTATTATCGGTGCCATTGATTTTATCAATCATAGTACTTGGACTCAGATAAATAACAGGTTTACAGCCTTGTTCAGAACTTCCTTGAGCAAGACGTTTCAGTGTATTAAAACCACGATCTTGATCACAGGAAAAACTTCCAGCCAAAAGAATGTCCGCAGGTTCTTCTATCTCAGCGAAATCCTCGGGTTTATACGCGCCTCCTTTAGTCAAAATTATAGGTTGTTCACACCATCTATATTCAATAAGAGGTTCTCCTCTTTCCATTACACCATTTTTTACCTCATTTTCAGTTTCCATTCCCAATCTTAAAATGCAAAGAGTGTATATTACAAGTTTTTGGACATTTGTCAAGAAGTAGATGCCAAAAAATAGCGATATTTACAGTTAGATGCTTGCCCAAGATTGACATTTATCACATCTCCAGAATAAAATAGCCCCCAATTACCAAATCAATAACTAAATTAAATATGAAAACAAACCAATTAGATTTAAGTTTGGAGGACACTCCACAGGAAAAGGATGAAAGAATTAATTCTATAAGAAGCAAAGTTTTTCACAATGAACCGCTGACCGATACAGAAATTGGAGAGGTTGAAAAAGCTGTCAAAGGGCATTCCGAACTAACAGAAGAACAAATTTCTAGTATGATAGGGAAACTCGGAAGTCAAAATAAAAAACCTTTATTATACGCTCTTACATTAAAACAAAGAGGAATTGTGGACATTGCTCTGGCATCTTTGCAAAGTGAAATTAGAAATCAAGTAGTGGCGACTATAGAAGAATAATAAAATTGAAAAGTCTTATTCCTATTTTTTTGCTTAGCAAAGCCAAGCAAAATTGCCAAATAAAACAAAAAATTGTAGAATCGAAAATATTAAAGAAGAAGCCTAATGGAAAAATTAAAAACATTATTTGAAGACGATCATATTCTTGCGGTCAGTAAGCCACGAGGACTTCTTACAGTAGGGAATAAGCCGGGACAGAAAAACATTACTGATGAACTCAAAAAAGAGTATCAAAAGAAAAGTATCCGTCTTCGCCCACTAAATCGTCT
>CAYURU010000070.1:0-4882 GCA_964447085.1 uncultured Candidatus Peribacteria bacterium
CACATTTAATATGCTCAACATACTTGGCCCAATTAATTTATTTAACCAGATTTAACCTGCTCAACCTACTTAACCTGCTTAAACTGCTCAACATGCTCAACACACTTAACCCGCTTAATTTATTTAACTTAATTCACTTGTCATACTTAACCTACCAACCCCACTTAACCTAATAAATTCAACACTACCAAAATTTAAAATTAATTAAATATAAAGACCTTTGGAATGATTAAAACACGAAAATTATGATAGAGGCATAATAAACTCAAACTCGTGCCAAAAGTCGATTTCACAAAGAATAAAACCATTTTGGTTTTCATTCGACGCCAGACCTGTATCGCTGTATCGATACAACGATACAAGAAAAACAAAGAATATATAAGAAAATTACAATCCAAAACACTTTAAAAGAAGCCTAAGCGACAAAAAATAAAAAACGAAAAAGAAACAACAATTCGAAAACAACAAACCTATAAACTCAAATAAAAAACACGAAAAGTAAATTTTACAGAGTAATTCTTGGAGACACAAAACCAATAACTACTAAACTTTTATTAAACTTTTCTAACAATGAAAATTCTCGGAATTCCAGCTAGATCATTTTTAATTTCAATTTCAAATTTACCACTATTTTCCACCTTATTCGCGAGATCATTTGAAATACCACTAGTTTGTATAAAATTTTTACTCAATAACTCTAAAATCGCGTCTTTTTGACCTGCTCCAAACTCACCTACCAACAGATTAAAATCGATTCTCTTCTCAATCAACTGTTGTACAAGTTTTTTATACACATCCATCCCGTCTTTTCCAGCGAACAAGGCAACACCAGGTTCGTGCTTCGCAACATTTTCATCAGCGGTAAAATTTCCGCTAGCCATAACGTCGTCCACACCATAAATTTCACCATCAATCCCACTATCAACCTCGCCATCAGAGACTTCAGCGACATACGGTGGATTCGTAACAATTACGTCAAAAAATTCACCATTACCAGAGCCACCACTCTTATCAAAGCAACCACCCTCATCAAAAGCTTCAAATAAATCACTTTCAACAAGCTCTACCCTATCTTCCAAATTATGATATTCAAAATTCTCACGCGCGACTTCCAACGCATCACGACTTATATCACACGCAACCCCAACAGCATTATCAAAATTCTTTAAAATCGACGCAATAATACAACCCGATCCGGTTCCTATATCAAGAATTTTAAAATCCTTACCAAGATCCACAGAATCAACAACCGAAACCGCATCTTTATTCACTGTCGCATAATAACCGCCCTTCGCCTCCATTCCGCCAACAGCAAAAGCTCTTTCATTCAAATACTCCAACACAATATCAACGATCATCTCAGTCTCAGGGCGCGGAACCAAAACTCTTTCATCCACATAAAAATCAGCCCCGTAAAACTCCTTGCTTCGCACTATATACGCAAGAGGCTTGCCTGAAACAAGTTCGTCAATATACTTCTGAAAGAGTTTGATGGAAACTTCGCTCGTCACCTCTATATCGTCGTGAGCAATCACTTCACTTCGCGACATTCCAAGAACGTGCGCCAAAACAAGTTCGACTTCAAGCGAACGACCAAACTGCTTAACTCCTTGAGAAAGCAATTCCCTAATCAACATAGCAAAGTTTTAATAGAACTTATTCTTTTCGCGTTTTGCTCTGTACATCTCTCTCATAATAGCAGCCTTCTTGGCTACTCTCGCTTTTACAGGCTTCTTATTGTATCTAGTATCGCGAATTTGTTGAACCTTACGGCTCTTTTGAACTTCTTTATTAAAACGAGCGATTAATCTCTCATCTGATTCCTTTGGTCTTTTTGTTACAATTACTCTCATGTTATTTCCACCCCCTTTAAAAAGTTATAAATATAAAATTTAGCGTCCGAATTCTATCTTAAATCACCCTAAAGTCAATTATAAATCCAAATTCTTTACTTTCTTTGCGTGTGAATTGATAAATCTCTTACGAGGCAAAACTTCAGCACCCATCAAAGTATCAAACACCTTATCAGCAGCCTCAGCATCTTCAACGGTCACTCTCAACATTGACCTTCTTGAAGGATCCATAGTTGTCTCCCAAAGTTGTTCAGGGTTCATTTCTCCAAGACCTTTATAGCGTTGAATTGAAGGTTTCACATCTGGATTGAAAGTTTTCAAAGCCTCCTCTTTTTGCTCGTCAGAATAAACATATTCTACCTTTTGTCCGTGCCAAATCTTATACAAAGGTGGCTGAGCAATATAGATATGACCTTTTTCAATAACTTCTCGGAAATATCTATAGAAAAGAGTCAAAAGCAAAGTTCTGATATGAGCTCCATCGACGTCGGCATCGGTCATTATTACAATCTTTCCATATCTTATTTTCGATACATCAAACGCATCACCAATACCAACTCCCAACGCTATAGTCAAAGCTTTGATTTCGTTATTCTCCAAACTCTTATCCAAACGAGATTGCTCTACATTCAAGATCTTGCCTCGGAGTGGCAGAATAGCTTGAATCTCACGATTTCTACCCTGTTTTGCAGAACCTCCAGCTGAATCTCCCTCTACGATGAAGAGTTCGGATTCCATTGGATCTTTACTTGAACAATCCGCCAATTTACCAGGAAGAGTCATACCTTCCAAAGCGCCTTTGCGGATAACGGTATCACGAGCAGCGCGAGCAGCTATGCGAGCGCGCGCAGCGAGATAACATTTCGAGAACATCGCCTGAGCATCCTTCGGATGCTCCTCCAAATACATCTGGAATGCTTCATTGAAAACACCTTCAACGGCAGTCTTCATTTCGGCATTTCCCAATTTAGACTTAGTCTGTCCTTCAAACTGCGGATTCGCCAATTTAACAGATATAATAACAGTAAGTCCTTCACGCACATCATCAGCCGTCAAATTTTCATCTTTTTCTTTCAAAAATTCAGCTTTTCTCGCATAAGAATTGATCGTTCTAGTCAAAGCGGATTTGAAACCGGTAACATGCATACCACCTTCAGTAGTGTGGATGTTGTTCGCAAATGAATAGATCTGCTCTTGGAAAGAATTGTTGTATTGCAAAGAAACTTCAACAAATCCATCCGGAGTGTCCTTCGCAACATAAACAATATCTCCGAAAACTTCTTTATTTTTGTTTAAATGTCTAACATAAGATTTAATACCTCCTTCAAAATAAAATCTCTCTTTTGCTCCATCTCTTTCATCAACCAATTCAATAGTCACGCCCTTGGTCAAATATGCCTGTTGGCGAAGTCTATTTAATACAGTTTGGAAATTAAAAACAGTAGTATCAAAAATCTCAGGATCAGGGTAGAAAGTAATCTTCGTACCAGTTCTATCAGTTTTCCCAACAACCTTTAACTCGTCTTGAGCATCACCTTTTGCATAATGTTGAACATAAACATTTCCATCTCTAAAAACCTCAGCTATCAATTCTTCAGACAAAGCGTTTACTACAGACGAACCTACTCCGTGCAAACCTCCAGAAACCTTGTATCCACCACCATCACCGAATTTACCTCCGGCATGAAGAATAGTAAGAACCGTTTCCAAAGCAGACTTTCCAGTCTTCTTATGAATATCTACCGGAATACCACGACCATTATCATCAACACTACAAGATCCATCTTCGTGCAAAGTAACAATAATTCTGTCACAAAAACCAGCCATCGACTCATCAATTGCATTATCAACTATCTCCCAAATTAAATGATGAAGTCCGGCGACATCAGTAGTACCGATATACATTCCAGGTCTTTTTCTAACTGCGGATAAGCCTTCCAAGACCTGAATTTGATCGGCTCCGTAATTACTTTGATCTGCCATATTTAAATTTTTTTACGTCAAAAATCGCATAAGAATCTATCACAAACGACTAGCTTAAATCAAATATTTTCGCTGGAAACCATGTCCTTTAAGGTATTAAAAGGAACTTCACCTGCCACAGACTTTCCTTCGCTACCAACCTGAATATAGATGTTTTTTGCGATCGAATCATTCGCTAAATAATCGAATGAAACTTTCATATTAGAATTTGTAGTAAGGGAAACGCCATTAATTCTATACAAAGCAATTGTAGGATCCAAAATATCAACATCTTCCATAGTCGCATTGAAACCAGCTTCAATAACTTGCTTAGCAATAATAGTTTTAGCAATTTTCTGAGCATTTGTTTCAGCAATAATTGAAGCCTCCTCAGAAGCATCGCGAGGAACAGCCTTTTTGACATCCAAACCTGTAGTTGAAACTACGCTACTTAGAGTTTTTGAAAGTAATGAAGCAAGCGCATCAACTTTCACATTCGACTCAGAAATTAATTGTCCGTAAGCATAAACATTTCTCAAATATCCATAATCACGATCATATTCACCATTAAATTCATATCCACCCAAAGAAGCCGCAACATTCACATATCTCTTTTGAACATCATCCATTTCTTCAACAACAACAGAAGTCGCTCCAGAAGCGATGAGCACTCTTTCAACTTCAGCTTGTACATCAGCCGGCGTCTCAGCCACTATTACATCCGATCCGAGGATATCTCTTTGAACGTCCAAAATATTAGTTACCTGACTCTTCTCAGCCAAATAAACTTTGAATCTTTCTGCGTGAGTAGTGCCATACAAACTAGACTTTGCATACTCAACATTGTTGATATATCCCCAGAAATTTCCGATATCTTTTAATTCACTTTCAAACAAAGCAACAACAGCATTCTTCGAAGTCTTGGCTGGCATATAATCATTAATACTTTGAACCAGATAACTCATTACTTTTCTAGCATCCTCAATAGCTATTTTCTCATCAAAGAAAAAGTCTTTAAGATTTTTAAGCATAGTAATTTTCTCACTTACAAAAGTTTGCTTCATTTC
>CAYURU010000071.1:0-4788 GCA_964447085.1 uncultured Candidatus Peribacteria bacterium
AAAGGAAGATTCTATAACTTCTACAATCTTATTCTGTCTTGAAATTGTTAGGCCTGTGCATAAAAGACAGACGAAAACAAACAAGCTTAAGTCCTGTTATTTTTCGTACCGAAGCTCCTAGAACAGCGAAGCTTGGTCTTAACCTTCTAATGTCGTTATATCCAACCAGAAGGTGTCGTTGGTATAACGGCTTCCTTAAAAAAGGAAGATCTTTAAGCGAAAGCTGGAGCAAATGCAAAAACATTTGCTGATTCCATTTCTTGCGCTCGAGCTAAATTAAGTTTAGCACTTATTTTGCGCTGGACGTTTGTAAGGGCCAGACAGCGCGATGACCCGACTGCGATTATAGGATCTAATTCCTCCCATCGAATACCAGTACATCCCCATTTTTCAAAGATTCAATGCTTTGCAAATAATTCAACAACAAAGCCAGAAGATAATACCATTATTTGACAAACAACACAAGTGAGGGGAAAAACAGAAAAAGCATTATTTGCCTCAATAGATATTGATAGCAACGAACACGACATGGCTGACTACACGGCATATTGTGAACACCACAACAACACATTGTAATTACCTCTTCCCGTGTTTCGCCACCTCGCTCAAGCGAGCGATGCAATTTTTTAATTCATCAAACCACTGAGCCCCAAGATCAGAGATTTTTATACGAAGTTTTGTTCCACTTATGATCCAGGAAGGATTGTATTCGAGTAACGAAATGATGTTCGCAGGCTTAACTCTCGGCCCCATAGTCAAAATAATATCTTTGTCTCCGGAAACACTGGCGCCGTAAACAGCTTCAGCTTTCACGTTCGTGATACCGGCTTTTTTCGCATAAATTTTCAATTCGATAATTCTAAATAATGAGGAAACTTCTCTTGGCATTTTCCCATATTCTTCAAGCAATTCTTCTCTAATTTCTTCAAGATAATCCACGTTATCAACAGCAGCCAACTTCTGATAAGCTCCAATTTTATCTTTTGAATTAATAATATAACTGTCCGGAATATAAGCGGGAATCGGAAGTTCAATAGTGACAACGCCCTCCTCCTCTTCTCCTGTCGCCGTACTTCTGCGACCAGCTTTGAGATCTTCGACAGCTTTATTTAACATTCTCATAAAATGAGAAACTCCGACTACGTTTATAACTCCGTGCTGGTTGGCACCAAGGATGTCGCCGGCACCGCGAATCTCAAGATCTTTCATCGCAATTTGGAATCCACTTCCCAAATCCGAAGCTTCCACGATCGCGCGTAAACGCTTCTTCGCGTCCAAATGAAGTCTCTGTCCGTGATACAAGAAATAAGCGTAGGCTTGGGTCTTCGCACGCCCCACACGACCACGCAATTGATACAATTGTGATAGTCCAAACTTCTCAGCGTTGTTAACAATCAAAGTATTCGCATTCGGCAAATCAATTCCATTTTCGATAATAGTTGACGACACGAGCACATCGAATTTATGGTCTTTGAAAGCCACGATTCGCTCTTCCAAATCGCCACTCCCCATCTGCCCGTGAGCCACTTCAAATCTAGCTTCGGGAATAAGTTCGCGTAATTGTTGGGCGGTCGCGTCTATAGTTTGAACGCGATTATGTAGAAAATAAATTTGTCCTCCGCGTTTTACCTCGCGCAAAATTGCATCACGCACCAATCCTGGTGAATACTTACGAACCTCGGTAATAACCGGAAGTCTTCCAAACGGCGGAGTCGTGATAGTTGTAATATCACGAAGTTTATTCAAACAAATATTTAATGTTCTCGGGATCGGCGTCGCGGTCATAGTCAAAACATCAACCTCGGCTTTTATTTCTTTCAATTTTTCCTTTTGCTTCACGCCAAATCTCTGCTCTTCATCCACAATCACAAGTCCCAAATTTTTAAATTTAACATCGGGCTGCAATAAACGATGGGTTCCGATAACAATATCCACCTCTCCTTTTTCAAGTCTCTTCAAAACATCCGTCTGATCTTTTTGTGAACGGAACCTTGAAAGCATTTCAACCCTCACGTGAAATGGCGCCATTCTTTCGCTAAACGATCTATAATGTTGATCGGTTAAAATCGTAATTGGTGAAACAAACGCAACTTGTTTTCCGTTTTGCACAGCCTTAAAAGCCGCCCTCATCGCAACCTCGGTTTTCCCAAATCCGACATCTCCGCAAACTAATCTGTCCATCGGCTGACCGGATTCCATATCTTTTTTCACATCAATAATAGCCTTGATCTGTCCCGGTGTTTCTTCGTACGGGAATGTTTTTTCGAAAGCATCCTGCTCGGGAGTGTCACTTTTGAAAATCACTCCTTCCGCAGCTTTTCTTTTCGCATACAGCAGTAATAATTCTTTGGCTATCGCCTGTGTTTCCTTACGAACTTTACTTGTAATAGTCGCCCATTCTGCGGATCCTAAACGTGTAAGTTTTGGCATCAACTCCTCGGACCCGATATATTTTGTCACCTTGTCAGCCTGATCAATTGGCACAAACAATTTATCATTTTCCGCATAACCTAATTTTAAATATTCACGAGTAATATCGTCCACAGTTTTTTTATCCAACCCAAGAAAACGAGCAATTCCATGATCGGCGTGAACAACATAATCTCCCGTCTTCAACCCACTCAAGAAGTCCTCAAAAACCTTTCCTGAAGCCATTTTTTTACCGGCCTCACGAACCAAAGAAATAGCAATGTCTGTCAAAAACAAAATTTTACTATCAGGGTCTTGAAAGGTTTGTGGGAAGAAGTCGTCTTTTTTTACAGGAACAATATAAACAGCACCGAGAAGTTCTCCGCCTTCACCTTTTACAGACACATCCGACCCAATTCCCTTTTTCGGCAAACTATCTCTAAAAGGAACTTTTTGATCACTCAAAAGTCCTTTTAACTCATCTAGAACTTTACTAAAAATCACGACCCTCCAACCACCATTAATCTTATCTTTTAAATCATTAGCGAAATCGTACCCGCTTCTATATTTCAAAACAGAGTAGAAATGTAAGTGTAAATGATTGTCTTCGTCTTCATTAAAAGAAGTGAAAGAAATTGTCTTATAATCCTTCTTTGCGTTTTCCATAAATAAATTCCACGCATCAAAAAAATCATCAGTGATATCTAGTTCGTCATCTACAACCACGCCTCCGTCGCCAAGCTCGTCAATTATATTTTCAGAATAATCCTCGCATTCAACAGGAAAAATATTTAAGGCTTTGCGAGATAAAATATCTTTCTTTTCTTCCAGGTCGTATTCGGCAATAGACTCAATCTTATCAAAATCAAAAACAACTCTATAAGCTTCGTCGGCGTTCACCGGCCACACTATGACGCTCTCTCCAATCTTGAAATACTCACCTTTTTTCACATACTCGTCGTCTGCGTTGTCATACCCTTTATCGACCAATTTCTCAATAAAACTCACGACGCCAAGTTCGGCCTCCACCTTCAACTCAATAGCGTTCTTTTTCAAAAACTGTCCATTAGGGAACTTTTTAAAAACAGAATCAAAAGTAACAATAAAAACGGCGTGTTTTTGATGCGCTTGTGTAATTCTCGACACAAACTCGGTATCTCTTATCTGTTTAGCCCTGTTATATTCGCTGTTGGTAGAAAACATTCCACGATCATCTTCTGACAAAGGTTTGTACCCAAAAACAGGTCGATCAGAAAAAATACACATAGACTGTTTCACCTTCTCTATCTCAGATTCGTCGTTTACGACCCATAAAACATTTCCTGCTTTTCCCTCGCCTTGATTAGATCGCTGAAAAATCGTGGAAAGCACAACGGCTTTCGACGAAGCGTTTCCGGCGCCGGAATAAGTAACTGAACGTTTAACAAAAAATAAATCCGAGGATTCTTTGAAATCGTTCTCCTGAAAATACGAAACAATATTTTGCATTTGGATACCAAAAACTTGGCTTCGAATCTGAAAGCTAAGATGTCAACAAGTCAATTATACCTTAAGAGGCATAATGATGTAAATATAATCCTCTCTCTTTGTTAACTTTATAACAGCTGGAGAAAGTTTATCATTAATTTCAAGAATAATTTTTTCCTCTGTTAAATAAGTTAAAACGTCCAGCAAATACTGTGCGTTTAAAGAAATTTTATTATTTTCACCGTCTATCTTGATGGCGACTTCGGCCTTCTCCTCTCCAACCTTCGTCTCGTCAGTAGAAACTAATAATTTTCCGTCGTTTGTCGCACTAAGACGCACGCTGTTGTTGTTCTCTCTGGCAAACAAACTCACTCTTTTCAAAACCAAAGATAAATCTTCTATCGAAACCTCTATCTTTGTCTTTCCTTCTTTTGGAATAATCCTCTCGTATTCTGGAAATTTTCCTTCTATCAATCTGGAAACTAACTCAACCCCACCAACCGTAAACAAAACTTGATTCTTTGAAACCGCTATTTTTACATCTTTTTCTTCTGATTTGTTTGTAATCTTCCCCAACTCGGAAATAGTTCTTGCCGGTATCAAACATGAGAATTCGCCATCAATTTTCTCTCCTAAAACCAATTTTCTCTCTGCCAACCTATAGCTATCAGTCGCAACCATTTTCATTTCATTTCCGGACACGTGTAGGTAAACACCAGATAAAACAGGTCTTGAAATATTTGTAGAAGCCGCAAAAACAGTCTCGGCGATAGCCATGTCTAAATCTTTTGTGGTTATAGAAAGGTTATGTTCGGCTTCAACTTTTGGTATTAATGGAAATTCATCAGCGCTAATTCCTTTAATCTTGGTGTTTGAAGTGGAAGAATTAATTAATAAATTCATCCCATCCCC
>CAYURU010000072.1:0-4774 GCA_964447085.1 uncultured Candidatus Peribacteria bacterium
AGCTGGAAAGACGGTATTTGTAAAAGGAGTGGCAAGTGCGTTCGGGATAGAAAATTATTCAGTAAAAAGCCCGACTTACACGCTAGTAAGAGAGTATCCCCACAAGAAAGGAATGATTGTTCATGTTGATTTATATAGATTAAATGAGCCGGACGAAGTGCTTTTTAAACAGTTAAATGAATACGCAGGTAATAAAAACAACCTGATTTTAATTCTGGTGCGTCGGCGAGACTCGAATAGTCAGCCTTTGACGAAAAATTTATCAAAGAAAAAGTGGATATTTGCATAGAATACACAGGCCGAACAACACGAAAAATCACGATCTTTCAATAAACGCACTTCAGTGAAACACACTTCGATAAACGCAACTTCAATAAAAATAACCTCAATGAACGCACACGAAATATATTCGATCTACCAAAAATATCACGTCCCGTTTTCAGTAAGAAATCATATGATCGCCGTTGCCGATTTCGCATCAAAATTGTGCGACAAATTTATCAAAAAAGGATACAAAATCGATAAAGATTTAGTTGTTAATGCGGCGTTATTACACGACGTATTTCGTGTAATCGATTTCAAAAAATTCTCCCTCTCCACGATTCGTCAAAACATTAAAAGTGACGACTTATTTGTATGGATAGAATTAAAAGATAATTTCGAACACTTGGGACACGAAAAAGCGATAGCCAAAGTCCTCGCGAAAGAAGGATATAAAGACATTGCAAATCTTATTTTGAAACACAGTTTTTTTGAGGTGGATAATTTGAAAACCTGGGAGGAGAAAATTGTTTATTATTCAGACAAAAGGGTCGACCGCAACATAGTCGTGTCTCTCAAAAAAAGAATGGCAAGAGGTGGAAAAAGAAATTTTAGACCGGGAGACGATCAAGCAAAAGTTAAACAAACACAAGAAAAAGTTTTAGCTCTGGAAAGAGAGATAAAGAAAGCTTTAAGCTGACCTAAACGGTCGCAAATTCACACTATCTCAATACGCACACTAAGCTCAATATCTCAACACGCGCATCAAGCTCGATACGCGCTCAAACCTAAGCCATCAACTTTCCACGTCGATCAATTCTTACGCGTCTTTTTGTAATCTTTTCTCAGAGATTTTCGCACTGTAATAATTTTTCTGAGAAATAATAGAGTTTAATTTCTCTCTTGTAGTAGGTCCGAAAACTCCTGCGGAAGCGTCATTTGCGTCAGTAACTATTCCGTTGATTTGTTGAAATTTAAATACAGCGTGTTTTGTTACATCGCCAAATTCTCCAGTAGGATCGATTCTCAAAAGACCGATTTTTTTCAGTTCCAATTGTAGTCTTTTGACCTCAGCTCCAGTGTCACCTTTGGAAAGATCTGTATGCATTGCTGGAGTAAGAACTTGTTTGCTCTCTACAGCATCGGCAACTTCAGTTGTGGCATAAACCTTCTTAAGCTTACTAATAATATTAGTATCATCGATAGAAGCCGAAAGTGCTTTTATTGTTTTAGGTCCGAAGACTCCGGCTCCGGAATCAGAATCAGCAGAAATCACTCCATTATCAAGTTGAAATTGAAGGACTGCAACTATAGTTTTTTTGTCATATTTACCTGTAATGTCGATATCGTATCCCAATACAGAAAGCGCGTTTTGTAGTTTTTTGATAGAATTCTTATCTGAACTTGTTGTGTCTAATGTGATTTTTGGAGAAACATCTTCTTTCTTATTCAAGATAGCGTCTTCAAGAGCATCCCTAGTTTGTTTACCAAAGTGTCCAGCTCCAAGGTCAGTAATATCAGTTATTAAACCGTTGTCTTTTTGGAATAAATAAACTGCCATCCTGGTTTCATCTTCAAATTTACCGTCAATTTTCCCTGTGTAATAACCTAAGTCTTTCAAGTATTTCTGAAGATCTTCTACATCATCTCCTTCTTCCAAGTACCATATATCCTCAGGGAATAATTCGTTACTATCCGCCTTCGGTTCTGAAGAAGGGGTTTTGTTTGACTGGTAATTTGGAATAGAAAACACCTCTTGGTTATATTTTTCATCAGATGAATATCCTGTAATCTCAACATTTTCACTGATAGAGTCATCAACTCCATAAACTGTTACTTCTACAGTTCTCATACCCCAGTTCAAAGCTCTTTTAAGACCTTTATCCCCATATCCCATCCAAAGATCGAGTCTGTCGTGTTTAGGACCGCTTTCGCTAGATCCATTTACTATTGCGCCACCTCTGTCATGTACAGCAGTCATTCCTACTCCAGGGATATAAAGTTTCGTTCCGAATGCATAACTTTTTGGAGCGGCAACCATTCCTGCGTAAACCGGTGTCCCATCGGCTCCATTCGTTCCACGACCATTCAATCTAATATCTCCACTATAAGATCCAGTGACATAACGTTCTTGTCCAGGGAGTGGGGAATAATAAGCACTGATTATAAAAGTATGTTGATATGGAAACGCATCTTCCTCAGCGTTAGCAACATCGACTTTCATCAAATCGTCCAAGTCCATACGGACATCCAATAAAGAACTATTTAGTCCGAAGGCGGTCAGAGTCAGTAACACGAATAAACTTGAGACTATTTTTCTATTTTTCATTTTTGTTTTTATTTATTTTTTTGTTTTTCTATTTTCGGATTCTGGAGTTTCAAAACATTATATCATGGAAAAATACCCTTACCTTATATATATATTGCGTTGAGACTGGTTTGTTTTTTAATTTTCAACTGAGTAAAAACGGGAAAAATCCTAAAAAATAGGTGGCATTCCGTTAAACTGATCTGTTGTTGAGCCTCCGAAACTAGTTCCGTCAGTTCCAAGTCTTCGCATAATTTCACGATCGACGATATCTCGATCACGACCGTATTTGAGTCTTGACAACTGTTTGAATGCCTCAGCAGCCTCCTTGTCTCCCTTCTCTGTATATGGGTTTACCGGAGTGATAGAAAATGGGCGACTAGGCTGTGTATCGATAGAGAGTTTCATAACAGCCTTAAATTTATCTATGTTAATTAAATCCTGATCACTAAACACAGGTGCCATTTCTTTTCCCATAAACTCAGCATCCTGCGCGCCGATCTTATAACTCATAATAGTACCAACGTTACCAAACACAGCGTCCTTGATCTTTGATTGGCCCTTCTTTAGAGCGTTTCCTTCACCTTCTAACTGTGCGAGATACTGGTGGGCGAGAATAAGACCAAGTCGGTATTTTCTGGCCTCTGACAAGATAGATTCAATACTTTCTGTGATGTAGTTTTGGAACTCATCGATATATAGGAAGAAATCTCTTCTTTCTTCTTTTGGAATCTTTTGTCTGCGCATCGCAGCCATTTGAAGTTTTTGTACGATAATAAGACCGAGTAGCTTTGAGTTAATTTCTCCAACGCTACCTTTTGATAGATTCATAAGAAGAATTTTCCCTTCCTGCATAACTTTGAAGAAATCGAATGCCGATTTTGTTTGCCCAATGATGTTTCTCATCATTGTATTAGTGATGAATTGACCAAACTTAGCGGCAAAGTACGGAATCATCTCTTGTTTCTCTCTTTGCCCCGTCTTAGCCATTTGATTTTCCCAGAATGATCGGATTACCGGATTTGTAACGTGTTGCGTTTGTAGCTTCTGGAAATCATCATCGGTAAACAAACGAACGATATCTGTGAGCGAAGCTCCTTCAGGGTTCGACATCAGCGTCAAACAACCATTTCTGAAATAATCTTGGATTCTAGGTCCGAATATTTCCTCATTAAAGAGCTTGATCATAATATTCATAGCATCGAGAGCAACTAACTCTTTTTCTTCCCAAGTGTCTCCTTCCAAAAGATTCAAACCAAGTGGTCTTTCCATATCTGACGGATCGAAATAAATAACATCATCCGCTCTCTCTCTAGGTATAAACGGCAAAATATCCTCAATCAAAGATCCGTGCGGATCAATAACAGCAATACCTTTTCCAGCTCTTAAATCCTGTCTGATCATAACCTGTAAAGTAGAAGATTTACCGGTACCGGTTTGTCCAATGATGTAAAAATGTCTAAACCTATCTTCATTCTTCATCCTGATTTCTTTTTTATCTCCACGATACACATTATGTCCGATAAGAATTCCTTCAGTTGGAATATTTGAAGGCGCAGGAGAAATTTTGAAATTCTGCCAAGCTATTTGTGGATATTTATTAAATCTAATATTAGGAAGATGGAAAATAGATGCTAATTCTTCACTTGAAAACACCGCTTTTTTACGAGTCAATTTCATATGCCAAGTTCTTCTAAAATGTCTAAAAACAAAGTTCTTAATCAATGTCTTATTGCTGTGCCAATATGTCGCACTGAACGAGTTATTGTTTGAAAATTCAAACTGAGCAAACGCACTCTTCAAAGCATCAGCGTATTCGGAAGCACGTTTTCTGTCAGGAGATGAAGCGACAAGTCTTACTAAAATTTGAAATCCAGGTTTTGAATTCTTTTCTTCCATAGCTTTGACTTCATCATCAGTAACAGGAGTAGTTCTTGTTGTGACTCCATCTTTACCAAGATTATCAACGCTTTTATCTCCATGAATCAAAAGCTCAAAAAGAGCTGAGATCCAAGTAAGTGGATTGAATATTGAAAGATCAAAACTCTTTTTATTTTGGAATTTTTTCTCTGCAATTTTTCTTCCAGTTTTTTGCCATCCATTTTTCTTTGGTTTGACCATAATTTGGATTGCAGCGCCTTCATCTTTTCCTATTTTTGATAGGGAATTGATAATTGTATTTAACGGATCAGAACTTAGTCTTTG
>CAYURU010000073.1:0-4663 GCA_964447085.1 uncultured Candidatus Peribacteria bacterium
TTTTCTGGAATCTTTTTTGAAATCTCTATCAGTTTTTTATTTAGCAAAAGATGTAAACGATTATATGGAGATTTCCGATTCATAATTAATTCTTTTACATATTTCCCAGGTCCATTATAAATTTCATCAAAGGATCCGTCCTCATTTATTTTCAACCCCAAAAATAACTCTGGAATGTGTTCGGAAGGGAAAGTTAGTTTGTCTTTAAACGTTGCCTTAATTTGTATCATTCTTCCGTCTGAAGTAGTCGCATCGTATTTTGCTTTTACCTTCTCGAACAGAGTTATTTTATAATTTTCTTCAGCTAAAACTTCTCCTAAATCTCCAACAAGTCTGCCATCCAATGTAAACTTTTTGCATTTGTGATTATCCTTCAATTCATTCGTAATCTTGCAAAGTTGTTTTATCGCTTCTTGTATTTTCATATTTAATTATTAATTTTGACCCATTGCAAAGAAGTTTCTAGCCACTTTTTTGTGTTTGTACGAAGATTTTCCTCTAAATATTCGTGATTATGTATATGATCTCCTTTTACATCAGATGTTATACAGAAATAATGATCTGGTTGTGTGTTTTTATTCAGTTTTTTTAGATGTAATTTTATTTGAATAGAAACTGTTTCACCTGAATCTACATTAGTTTTATCTATTTTGATATTTTCATTAGTTTCATTCTTGCAAAAAAGATCATAATTTTTTATAAATCCGCCCTTATACGCTGGCACAAAAAAACCCAGTTCTTCCAAATATTTAGCAATCAATGTTTCAAACTCTATACTGGAAAGACATTTTAAGTATTCTTTAAAATCAGATACTTGAGCTTTTTTACCCATAATATGATCAATTGCTTTTGCATTTCCTAAATACCTTTCATGTTGAAGACTTTTAAAAGTTCCAGATGATATGTTTCTATTAGATTTTATGCTTATCAAAATTAGCGGGCACTTTTTAATTGCAACCTTTTTGATCTCTTTTACCTTAAATCCCTTTACCAAGTCATTATTAGGAGTTTGATATTCTGGCCATTCTTTCAATTGTCCTTCTTGTTGATAAATGTGTATGTATTCATCTCCTATAGATAGTATTAATGCTTCTTTATTTATTTCACTAAATGTATCTATGAAATTTTTTGCATCTCTGAACTGATTGAGGGTTAGCCTATGCTCTTTATTGTTTTTTATTTCTTCAATCGTACATTTACCATAGAAGATTGGGGCTATTTTTTCTTCATCAATCCATTTTTTGACTTCGTTTTTGCCGTCGCGATTTATGTTTAAAATAAAATATTCCATATCTGAGATTATAAATTATCAAATATTTCATCCTCTGAAATCCCTAATTCATCAGCTTCTTCAAGGACTCCGTCTGGATCGTCCAAAAATCTTTCCGCTAGTTCTTCTACCACCTCTTCTTGAGTATCCTCATCTAATGCTTCAAATTTCTCAGAATCTAATTCAGCTATATCTATATCGTCGCCTCCACCAAAGAGATTATTCATACGATAAATGTTTAAATCTAGAGGTTATCATACAAGCTACTGTCGTATTATTCCAATTCAAAACTTATTATTCTAATTATTTATCGTCCTTTTCCTTCACTTTCTTATTTCGTCGATCTATTTCTATTAGAAGTTTGAAGAAATTAAGGAGATTTGATCCTTCTTTATTTGCTTCTTCATCGGTCAAATCTGTACCATATTCTTCTTTGTATATTTTCTTAAATTCCTTGAGGCCCTCTGGAGTTGGTTCCATATTGTATGGGTTAAAAAATTGACTGATCGAGCCATAAGATCTACAATTGTGTTGCACCGTAGCTCACGGTTATCGAGCCGTTTTCATTCTATTCTCATGTGGAGAATAAGGCTAACAGGGAGACCTGCTGGTAGCCGTATGGGTGAAGATGACTAACTAGCTTCAGTAGAAGCGGTTGGGAGGTCTCACGAAGTGTTCGCGCAAGCGACCTTCATGGGACTTTTAACCGTTTCTTTATGCGTTTCCATGATTATCATTCTCACCCTCCTTAACTTCTTTATTGGAGATAATTTTTATTTAATTTAAAAAAAAATTTATTATGAAAAATCCAATTACAGAAAATATTCTTAGCCATCTTGAATTCTTAGGATACAAAATTGAGGATAAGACTGAAACAGAAGAAAAAGACATGCTTTGGGCTACTCATGAGTTAAAAGCAAATGTGATGTTAAATATCACAAAAGGGAATACGGTTTTGATTATCGCCAGATTTATTGTTTCTGATTCAACCGAAACTATTACGCAGGAGTTTCTAAGCAAATTAAATCATGTGAATTTACAGGCTATATTTACAAAATGGTATTATGAAGAAACTGACGACAAAAAAGTTCTTATATCTATAGAAACATTTACTACTGATTACAATAAACAGATATTTGGATCTATAATTGAAAAGTTCGACTATGAAATATTAAAATATCTTAAGGATATTCAAGACCCTATTCAATAATCCTAATTCTAATGAAACTTACACCAAATATCACCAAAGCTATCAACACTGCGGCAACACTTCATGACGGGCAGGAACGAAAGGGCGACGGATTGCCTTACATCGTACATCCTTTTTCAGTTGCATTGATTTTAATGGACTATAGTGAAGATGAGGATGTTATTCTTGCTGGAATCTTGCACGATACTGTCGAGGATACTGGTTATACAAAAGAACAAGTTAAGGGTGAATTCGGAGAACGAGTGGCTTCCTTGGTAACCGATCTAACTGAACTTCCCAAGACTTATTCGTGGCAAGAACGCAAAGACCATTACTTGAAGCATCTTGAGAGTACCAGTCACGAATCCAAACTAATTTGTGCTGCCGACAAACTCCACAACTTACAATCAATGCTTGAGGCGTTTCGTAAATTTGGAGAGAAGGCTCTTGAGAGGTTTAATGCGCCAGCTGATAAGAAACTTTGGTTCTATGAAGAGTGCCTGAAGATCTTCAAAAAGGACGAGAAGATGCCAAAGGAACTCGTCAGCCAAATAGAAGTATTGTTGGAATCAATAAGGTCTGAGATTTAGATTTTCTTTAATTCAAAAAATACGTGTGATATAGTATCACTGCTTTCATCGAGAGACGGCGAGAGATTTAGCTCTAAGACCCGTCAGCAACCTACTTAAAGAAGCAAGGTGCTCCGTCTAAATAAGATGATACAAGAATTCCATTTTTGTTTCAGACAAAGCCTCGATGAAGGAAGTTAACACATCGTTTATTTCTTAACTTTCTTCATATGAAAAAAGTAGAAGTCCCTGCAGGACTCAAAAAATGCAAAAAGTGTGGATACTACAAAGGTATCACTCAAGACCACAGAGGAGATCGAAAGGTGGATTGTGCGTGCCACAAGCAGATCTGCAAGAGATGTGGTGAGAAAGTTTATGAGTTTCCAATCGGTTCAACAATCTTCGACGAGAAAAGAGGGCTTCTTCATGTTCCTGTCTTTTGTGCGTGGGGGCACAAATGTCCAGATGGAGTGAATGGGCAGTTGAAGAATTCTTTCCTTATCAATCCACGCACTGGCGAAGATCTATTACACCCTAAAAACTAACCAAATTAAAAATGACTGATCAAATTAAACTTACGGCAGAAGAAATTAAAAGTTTGCCAACCAAGAAATGGTGTAAGTGGGCTACCACTGTTACAGGTAAACCTGAAATGGAATGGTGGCTTCAAGGAATGTTTTTTCTAACAGAGATAAAAGACCTAAGCCAAGAAGAAGCAAGTAAAATCATGAATGAAAACTGGGATAAGTAAAACAGTCTTTCGTTAAAAAACATTAAACTTAAAAATATTCATATGAAATCTAAAAAAGATTACCGAAAAGGTAAGGAAACTGTTGTTGTTACTAACCGCGGACATGAATTTCACTTCGTACCGTATTATCCGAAGAAAAATCCAGAGAATTGGGAAGAGGAGATATTTTCAGCGTTGGATTATGTGCTGAAATCTCGTGATTAATACTTCTAATTACTCCAAAGTAGTTTAAACTGGTATTGGAATATTTCCTCTAAACTATATTATTATGACTGATAATTCGTATGCTCCTTTTAAAACCAAAGAAAGTAGAGATTCAATTCTTTTGTTTTGGAATAACAAATTAATGCCACAATTGAAACAACTTCAAACTTTAACGTTTGAGGTGGCAAAATATCGTCCTTTGATAACGCATGTTCTGCGTCGTTCTAAAATAAGATCTTTAGAAAGTGAATATAATACCGTTTTACAGGATTTTTTAGATCTGTATCGTATATTCAAGGCTCCGATGTTTGAGGGAGGGATTTTTAGTGACTCAGGAGTTGATCATACTAAAGATGAGAATCAACAGATGGTACTCGAAATGTCCTCGGATTATATGTCCTTAGGTCAACAAATGTTGAAGGATCCATTTAATGAAGGGTTTTCTCTAATAGATCTAGTCGACAAACAATTAACTAGGAGACGTCAAATCTTAGATAATCATTTGACTGTGGGTTTATCAATATCAGCTATTCTTATTTCGATACTGATTGCTGTTGCCTAAGGAAATGTCTTTTTTTGAGACACTCCCTTTTTATAGTGTCTTATTTGTCTCATTATCAGGTTATGCTACAATAAGCGCAACTTGGCCAGAAAGGGTACTAGACCCGAGTAGCCAGCCA
>CAYURU010000074.1:0-4588 GCA_964447085.1 uncultured Candidatus Peribacteria bacterium
CTATCGCACACAGAAACCTGAACGCGATGGTCTTTTCTGTGAAAAGATTTTCGGACCTTCAAAGGACTGGGAATGTTATTGCGGAAAATACAAGAGAATCAGATACAAAGGCGTAGTTTGTGAAAAATGTGGAGTTGAAGTAACTCGTTCACAAGTTCGCCGTGTACGTATGGGACACATCAAATTAGCGTGCCCAGTCACACACATTTGGTTCATTCGTTCAACACCTAGTCGTGTTGGTCTTCTTATCGACATCCCGGTAAAAACTCTTGAGCAAGTCATTTACTTCGCTGCATATATGATCAAGGAAGTCGATGAAACTTCAAAAGAAGAAGCCAAGAACCAATTAAAAGAAGAATTAAAAGAGCACAAGAAAAACATTCAAGTTGAATTCAAAAACAAGAAAAAAGAATTAGAAAATGAATTACTAGCAAAAGGAGCTAGTGCTACAGAAAGTAAGAAAAAAATGGATGAATTTGAAACTCTTTGCGCTACAAAATTAGAAGAATTCGACGATCAACACCAAAAAGCAAAAGAAGAATTACAGAACATCAAAGTCGGAAAAGTTTATTCAGAAGTTGAATACAGAGAAATGTCTTTGAAATTTGGACACGTATTCAAAGCCGGCACAGGTGCTGAAGTAATCCGCGATATTATTGAAAGTTTGAACTTAACAAAACTTCAAGCTGAACTAGAAGTTGAAGTTAAAAAATCAAGCGGTCAAAAGAAAAAGAAAGTTTTGAAGAGATTAAAAATGGTCGGAAGTTTATTGAAAGCAAACATCAAACCAGAATGGATGGTGCTTACAGTTCTTCCAGTAATTCCACCGGATTTGAGACCTATGGTTCAATTGGACGGAGGCCGTTTCGCCGCTTCAGACTTGAACGATTTGTATAGAAGAGTAATCAACAGAAACAATCGTTTGAAGAGATTACTATCAATCGGCGCGCCGGAAGTTATCTGCAGAAATGAGAAAAGAATGCTTCAGGAAGCCGTTGATACATTATTAAACAATTCAGCTCGTTCAGGGCGCGCCGTATTCACAGCCGGAGACAAACGTAAATTGCGTTCACTCTCCGACATGTTGAAAGGTAAACAAGGTCGTTTCCGCCAAAACTTGTTGGGTAAACGTGTGGACTACTCAGGTCGTTCAGTTATCGTCGTCGGTCCAAAATTAAAACTACACCAATGCGGTCTTCCAAAAATTATGGCTCTTGAACTTTTCAAACCATTCGTAATTGGACGCCTAATTGCAGACGGATACGCCCACAACATTAAGAACGCAGAAAAATTAATTCAATCTTCAAAACGTGAAGTTTGGGATATTTTGGAAGACGTAACAAAAGATCATTACGTACTTTTGAATCGCGCTCCAACTCTTCACAGACTTGGTATCCAAGCTTTCCAACCAATATTAATTGAAGGAAAAGCTATCCAAGTTCACCCACTAGTTTGTGCCGCTTTCAATGCCGACTTCGATGGAGATCAGATGGCGGTTCACGTTCCATTATCATCATCAGCACAAGCAGAAGCGAAGAATTTAATCGTATCAAAAGCAAACTTATTAAAACCATCTTCAGGAGATCCTATTATCACTCCTATCCAGGATATGGTTTTGGGTTGCTACTATTTAACAAAGATGAATCCTGGGATGAAAGGCGAAGGAATGATATTTGGAAGCACTCAAGAAGCTGTAGTCGCTTATCAAATGGACCAAGTTCACCTCCATGCCAAAATCAAAGCAAGAGTTCGTGGAGAAATTATCGAAACAACTGTTGGACGTTTAATATTCAATTCTATCGTCCCTGAAAAACTCCCATACTACAATGAAGCAATGGGCAAGAAAAAATTAACTGAAATCGTTTCAGATTGTTTCGATGTTTATGGAACAGAACGCACAGCTATCCTTGGTGACGATTTGAAACGCCTCGGATTCAAATTTGCAACGGTATCAGGCTTATCAATTGCTACAGCGGATATGGTCGTTCCAGATGCAAAAGCAAAAATAGTTGATGACGCATCAGAAACAGTAAAAACGATCAACAATCATTATTGGAAAGGACTTATAACTGAAGACGAACGTTACAACAACAACATCAAAGTTTGGTCAAAGGCTAAATCAGAAATTACAAATGCTATGATCGAAAACATTGATGAAGAAAACGACTTATTCTATATGGTTGACTCAGGAGCCCGCGGTAACTGGGGACAAATCACTCAGCTTTGCGGTATCAAAGGTCTCGTAGCCAATCCAGCCGGTAAAACAATTGAACTTCCAATTAAATCGAACTTGAAAGAAGGATTTACGATTTTGGAATACTTCATCGCCACACACGGAGGACGTAAAGGTAAATCAGACACCGCTCTTAAAACAGCTGAAGCTGGTTACCTAACTCGCCGTCTCGTTGATGCTGTACAAAATATCGTGATCAAAGAGGCTGATTGTAAGTCTGAATTCGGTCACAAAGTAACACGCGAAGAATCAGAAATCATTGGTGAAAAATTCGAACACAGAATTTATGGACGTACACTTGCTGAAGATTTAGTTGATCCAAAAACAGGAGAAATTATAGCAAAGAGAAACGCTGAAATAGACAAAACTCTTCTCAAAGCAATCACAAAATCAGGCGTAAACCAAATTATGGTTCGCTCAATTATGACTTGTAAAACAGAAGATGGCGTTTGTATCAAGTGCTACGGTAAAGACTTAGGTTTGAATAAAACAGTCGATATCGGAACTCCAGTTGGTATCATCGCCGCACAGTCAATCGGAGAACCAGGTACACAGTTGACTATGCGTACATTCCATATGGGAGGTGTCGCCGAAGGCGGAGATATCACGCAAGGTTTGACTCGTGTAGAAGAATTATTTGAGGCACGCCCACCTAAATCCCCTGCAATAATGGCCGACGTAACAGGAAAAATTTCTATCAAACAGAAAGACAAGAAAACAGAAATTTCAATCCTTACAACTGATCCGGTCGAAGAAGAATACGAACTACCTTCAAATATGATTCCAACAGTTAAGAAAGGAGACCAAGTAAAAGAAAAAATGGTACTCGCAAAAGCTGAAGATTCAAAAGCGACAGTCAAAGCTATTGAAAAAGGAATCGTAAAAGAAGTCTCAGAAAATAAGATCATCACAGTTTCCGAAGGTCCAGTAGAGAAAGTTTACAAAATTCCACAAGGAAAAACTGTTATCATAAAAGATAACACTATTGTAAACAGAGGAACTCCTCTTACAAACGGACACTTGAACCTAAAGAAATTGATGAAATACACAGACGTTTACACTGTTGAGAAATACATAATGACTGAAGTACAAAGCATCTATGCGTCTCAAGGTCAGACTATCAATGATAAACATATCGAAATCATTGCGAGACAGATGCTTTCAAAAGTAAGAATTATGGAAGATGGAGATTCGCACTTCTTGCCTGGAGAAATTGTAGATATTATCAAGTTCACAAACGAGAATGATAAATTGAAAAAGAAAGGCAAAAAACCAGCTCGTGGAGAACGTCTACTTCTTGGGTTAACAAGAATTTCTTTGTTCACAGACAGCTGGCTATCAGCAGCGTCATTCCAAGAAACAATCCGCGTACTTGTCGAAGCTTCAACAACAAAGAAAATCGACAACCTAGTAGGATTAAAAGAAAACGTAATTATCGGTAAATTAATTCCTGCCGGCGAGATGTATAAACGCGCTCATCCGGAAGACGTCAAAGCAGCCGAAAAAGAGCTTAAAGTAGAGAAAAAAGCATCTAAGGAAGAAGAAAATGCAGAAGAAGTTAACAACATAGAATTGCCTGTGATTTAAAATTCGCTTGCAATTCTTATTTCTCTCGTATAACATCACGCAAGCCAAGACATAAAACGCTTGGCTTGCGGAAGTAAAAATTAATTAGCAATCCTATCTTTACAATATGCCAACGATCAATCAATTAGTTAAAAGATCTCGAAGAAACCCAGTCAGAAAATCAAAACGCCCAGCGTTGATGAAAGTGTTTAATACATTAAAGAACAAAGAGGTAGATTTAAAATCTCCAATCAAAAGAGGAATTTGCTTGAAAGTTACAACTACTACTCCAAAGAAACCAAACTCAGCGCTTCGCAAGATCGCTCGTGTTAGACTTACAAACAAAATGGAAGTCGTCGCTTACATCCCTGGAGAAGGACACAACTTGCAAGAGCACTCAGTCGTAGCAATAAGAGGAGGAAGAGTTCGTGATCTACCGGGAGTTCGTTACCACATCTTGAGAGGTAATCTCGATGCGGAAGGCGTAAAAGACAGAAAACAAAGCCGTTCAAAATACGGTGCAAAGAAACCACAAAAAAAGTAATTTTAATTTCACATGACAACAACAGTTAAAAGAAGAGGGGCAACATTTATTCCTGAAAGTTCAAACCCAACACAGGAAAAATTTATTTGCTACATAATGAAAAGAGGTAAAAAATCTGTCGCAAGAAAGATTTTCAATGACACAATGAAAGTGATCGCACAGAAGACAAATCAAGATCCTGAAAAAATCTTTAAATTAGCTATCGAAAAAATTTCTCCACAGCTCGAGGTAAAACCAAAGAGAGT
>CAYURU010000075.1:0-4584 GCA_964447085.1 uncultured Candidatus Peribacteria bacterium
AGCTCCGAGATTTAAGCAAGCGTAGAACACACTGAACCCAAAAGTTCGGGTCTTTGTAGTCGTGTACCTGCGAATCCCCGTCGCTAGAACCGGAATGCCAAGGGCTTGCCCAAGTGGCATCAGCCCAAACATCGCGAGCCAAAGCCACATCGGCTCTGAGAGCAATGTCATTATCCCGCGACTTGCCAACATCAGGCCAGTCCCGAGAATCAGACTTTTCCTCACTCCAATGCGATCCACCAGAGCACCAATCAGCATCGAGTAGATGCCGATCAAAGTGCCCCAGAGACCGTAGACCCACCCTGCCTTCTCAAAAGACAGGCCAAGCTCCGACCGAAGCCAGAGCATAAGAACGATAGTCATGGAAAAGTATGCGAACCCCTCCAAGACTTTGATCGCCAACGCGAGCCAAAGCTCACGCGGGGCACCCTTAAGGGCGCCGAACTCTTTCAGAAATTTGCGCATGATCGCGCCCTCCTTGGAAAAAAGTTATTATTCTCCGCACACGCCCGTGCACGAAGATCAAAACAAATAAAAATATATTTAACCCTAGTTTGTGCTAGGGGAATCCTACCCTTCTGATGTATTCCTCACGAGCGGTGAAGCTGTGGAAACAAATCAAAAAAGGGATGTCCTAGCACAAAACTCCTAATTTTCAAGAAACGCTTTGTCATAATGTCTTTTCTTTAAGCACCGTCACAACAAAGGCGATAATTCTAACATCTGTCAAATCTCTTGTACACTAGAAGTTAACTCCCCCTGGAAGTTAAATTGAAATTTGAAACTTTCTGGAGCGGGCGAGGGGAATCGAACCCCTGTCATAAGATTGGAAATCTTAGGTAATAGCCATTATACGACGCCCGCTTATTTGCGAGATTTTTATTGCAGGCGGATTTTACTCAAATATTTGCAATAAAACAAGATTTTTTATATCATTTGGCTTACCTTCACCTATTTTGATGTCTGAAAAGAAAATTTTTACAGAGAAATGCAGAGCTCGCCTATCTGTTTTGAAAGGCAAATTCCCAGCGTTTTTGAGACCTTATTTAACTAAGAGTAATTTTATAATCCTGCTTGTTGTCGCGTTTTTTCTTATTCAATATATACAAATTTCCAATATGACTGGTGGATTTTCTTCTCTTACTTTGAGAGGGTCTTCCCTAGTGGATGAAGTTGGAAAATTAAATCAAATTACCGAAACTCTCGGACAAGATTTAAATGAGGTTAGAAGTTTTCTTGTAATGCCTACCAGAAAATATTCTGATACTGATTCTGGCGAAATTATTGAGGGAGATGATTCAAATCATGATGCACTGCAATTGGCTTTATTTAAATATGTAAATTATGTAGGAGAACAAGAGCAGTTAGATCAAAAACTTTATAGTGGAGTAAGTAATTTAAATACTTTATTTACTGACAAAAATTTATCTAATTATCTAACTACCAATAAGTTAACTATTTCCCCTCTCGGAGAATCTGCTAAGGATTGGCACCTTTCAATTTTGAACGAGCAAAATGAGACTGTTGTTTACTTGTTTTTGGATAAAACTAGCGGAGATATAAATATACAAAATATTTCAGAAAGAACTGTGGCAAAAATTTTAGAAAGCGAGACTTTTGCGGACCATATCACGTCTTATCTTGAACAAAATTTGGCAAATATAACTAGTTCTTTAAAACAATTTACTGACAAAAAAACTTATATAGCCGGAGCTTTTGAAAATGAATCATTAAAACAAGTTTTAACTTTAAGAAAACTTACAGTTACAACCGATCCTGTGGACAAAGATTTCAAGCTTTATTATCAAATTAAAAATGAATCAAAAGAGGTAGTGGCTGAAATCATCTTGGATAAAAAAGATTTTTCTATTCAATTAAAAGATGCCAGAGATAGCGACAAAGTGGCTGTAAAAGTTACAGACTTGGTAAGTGCGATCCCCCCATTTTTAGAGAAACTTGATACTATCCCAGAGGTGCAAAAAAAAGTTATAGAAGCGAAAGCAAACCTAACATCAACATTTGACGATAAGGGGTTTAAGTTGTTGTTGGAAAATTTAAATTTATCTATTTCAAAAGAGACACGTGAGGACGAATATAGATATTATTATGATATTTACACCGTTCTTACAGGAAAGACGAAACTCCTTGGATCTATCGTGATAGAAAAAGCTACCGGAATTGTGAATGTCGTGGATCCGAATGGTACAAATACAACAAATATTTTATTCTTCGATCCTGGGCTCAAAAAAAAACTCTAGAGTTACCTAAAGACATTCCTTCTACATCTGATCTGCCTAAAAAGGATGAAAAATCATTCAATATTTTTCTTGGTGGGAAAAATGGAAGTCTTGTCGATACAATGGTGTTTGTACATTTGAACGAAGAGGAACAAACTGCTGATTTAATTTCTATTCCACGCGATCTTTATTATAACGGTCGAAAAATAAATAGTTATCCGTATCTTTACGGCATGGAAGAATTTCGCGATGTGATAGAGAAAATCTCAGGATATAGATTTGATAAATATGTGGTGATTGATATGTATGCTTTTATTGATGTAATAGATTTAATTGGTGGCGTTGATGTACATCTTGATGAAGCCTTAGTAGATCCTACTTATAAGACTTTGGATAATGGTGTTTGGGGAACTTTAAGTTATGAAGCTGGAGATTATCATTTCAATGGACGAGAAGCCTTACGCGTAGCGCGGAGCAGACATACTTCGTCAGATTTTTCGCGAGCCGAAAGACAACAAAAAATTCTTGAAGCCATCCAATCAAAAGCTAAAAATTTGGGATTCGGAGACGCAACTACTATTTACAGTATTTTAAAAACTGTGTTAGCAAAAACTGAAACTGACGTTTCAGTTACGGATGCCGTGCGTTATTACTTTAAATATCAGAATTTCAAAATTGGATCGAATCACGTTATAAGTAGCGGAAATATACTTTATGTCCCCCCTTACACTACAAAAGAGCAGTGTGAAACTTTGACCAAGGACGCCGAAGCCAAATCACAACCAAGACCAGATTGTGAAAATACTTTGGACGCTTACACATTACTTCCAAAAGATGACAATTGGGATTTGATAAAATGGTATTTCAGAGAAAATTTTGATGGAGCCGGAGTGGATTATTAACTTTTGCGAATTACTAACTTTTGATATAAACCTTCATTATTTCCAATTATTTCTGTGTTTATTGTTAAATACTCCGTTTTGTGATATAATTAACGGATAAATTTGAGCCTAAAATTAATTTAAAAATATGGCGAATACACAGCTGATCAATGATGTAGGGATAATGCCGGAAGATGTACCTTATCAAAATGGTTGGCCTCCTGAAATAGCAGAAATTGGGATGGATACTCATGAAGATGTTAGAAACACTCTAGACGATACATCAACCAAGAACTCATCCGTTTCCCATAAGAAAAAATTGGATCAAACCATGGCTGATTTCCTTAAGAATCTCGAATCTTCTGAAAGTAAAACAAGTATTGAAAAAGCTAGGAAAATCCGCATTGCTCTGATGTTTATTGGAAGACACGTAAACGTCGATTTAGGGAAAATTAGAATAAAAAAACTTCCTGGATTTGCAATTGGAGAAGCAAAAGAAGAGCACATAGAAATTGATCCGGTTCTTTTCAATAACAAAGAATATACGGCTGATGATTTGGCTTTGATTAGACACGCGTTATTGCATGAATTAACTCATCTTGAAAAAAAAGTTGATAACGAAGGTCTTTCTGAAATTTTTTCTGCAGAATTTTCACGAGATAAAATCAGGGATTATGAAGGAGATATAAATAATGTTATGCAAGTCGTTTCACTGCTTTCTAGTAATAAAGAGTCTGCAATTTTAAAGGCGGTAGAGTTATATGGTGCGGGGAAATATGACGAAATGTATGAAGAATTTAAAACCGCTTACACAACAAAATATCCGGAAAAAATCAAATCTAATCCCGATGTTGCTTTGAATGTTTTCCAATTGGCGTTTCCTGAATTGCAAGTAGATGGAGACGGAATAATTGATGAAGATAAAGAAGCTGTCGATGACGCTTTTGAGGAAACCCCTTTTGAAAATGCCGCCTAAGCTTTATTATTGCTTTATTTTTTCGAGATATTCTTTTGCTTCGTCTGTGTTTTTCAATGTACCCTCGAGTTGTTTTTCGCGGAGATCAGCGAGAATTTCACCAATTTTTTCGCTAGGTGGAAGATTTAATATTTCCATTACTTCGTCCCCTGTGAGTAGAAATTTTGGCATCAATTTAAGCTCTGCAATTTCGTGACGATAAAGTTTTTTTATTGTTTCATAAGCACTAAGATCAGGAGGGTCGATTCCTAAAGCATCAGCACGATACAATTCAAGAAGTTCCGGAAATCCCTCCAATAAAAACCAATGACGCTGACGTTTTTCAGGCATTTCCATAAGTGGCACAACCATCATATGATGTTCGATCAACCACGCTATTCGCTCAATATCTTTTTTAGGAAATTTTAATTTTTTAAGTAAAGATTGTGCAATTTCAGCGCCACGTTCTGCGTGACCATCAAAACGGATTCGTTCATTCTCGTACTTGAAT
>CAYURU010000076.1:0-4564 GCA_964447085.1 uncultured Candidatus Peribacteria bacterium
TTAAGGTTTTTGGTTGTAAAGGAACCCTTCGTGTGTAATATTTGAAGGCCCACGGATGTGGGAAAAGGGATTATATATTTAGGGCTAATAATTGGGATTAATAATAAAGTATGTCTGATGCTGTAAAAAATTACAGTTATACCGGTAGAAATGCCGGTGGTTTGAAAGGCGAAATGTCTAAGGGGACTTCTGGTTTAATGGTACCTCCTCATAGTTTGGACGCTGAAAGATCAACTATCGGATCTCTTTTGGTAGATAAAGATTCTATCTTGAAAATATCTGATTTTTTGAGAAGTGATGATTTTTATCACGATTCGCACAGATTGATTTATGATGCAATTCTCTCCTTATATGACAAGAGAACGCCTATAGATATCGTGACTTTGAGTAATTATTTGGAAGATCGCGGACAATTGCAACTGACTGGAGGCGTTTCTTATTTGGCTGAATTGGCTAATGAAGTTCCTACTTCAACTCATATTTTCCAATACGCTTCCATAGTTAAACAAAAGGCTGTTTTGAGAAAATTGATAATTGCCGGAGATACGATCAAGGGACTCGGATACAAAGAAGATGCTGAATTGGATGAACTTATTGATAACGCTGAAAAAGCTTTATTCAGAGTTTCACAAGAACACATCAAAGATAGATTTGTTCACATTAAGGATATTTTGAATAAAACTTATGAGAAAATTTCTGATCTACACGATCCTGAGGCAAAAGATAAATATAGAGGTATTCCTACCGGATTTAGAGACCTTGATAATCTTTTATCAGGACTCCAACCTTCAGATTTGATTATCTTGGCGGCCAGACCTTCTATGGGAAAAACATCTTTCGCTTTGAATATCGCGCAAAATGTAGCAAAACGCGGATTTTCAGTTGGAGTTATTTCTCTGGAAATGGCGAAGGAACAGTTGGTGGAAAGAATGTTCTGCTCACTTCTTGCGGTCGATAGCTGGAAGATGCGTACCGGTAAACTTTCGGATGATGATTTTGCAAAAATTGGAAATATTATGGACGAATTGAATAATATGAAGGTGTTTATTGATGATTCTATCGGAGGATCTATGCCTGAACTAAAAGCAAAAGCGAGAAGATTGAAGATGGAACATGGACTTGATCTACTTGTTATCGACTATTTGCAGTTGATGAGTGGAGGTTCTTCAGGATCTTATCAGACCAACAGAGTTCAAGAGATTTCAGAGATTTCCAGATCATTAAAAGAATTGGCACGTGATCTTTCCGTCCCTATTATTGCCCTTTCTCAGTTATCACGTGCTGTTGAATTAAGACCTTCAAAAATTCCTCAACTTTCCGATCTACGTGAATCTGGAGCAATTGAGCAAGATGCCGACGTAGTTATGATGATGTACCGCGAAGATTATTATGAAGAAGACACCGAAAGAGTGGGAATTACTGATTTGTTTATCAGAAAACACAGAAATGGACCTACCGGCAGAATAGAGCTCGCATTCAAGAAAGAGCAGATGAATTTTATGACTATCGATAGAGAAAGAAAGGCTGGGGATTATGGAATGGATTAGGGATTATGTTGCTTTTCATGACTGTGTTTTATATATTTGGCTCAAATAACCCCACTGAATATGAGTAAAAATAAAACTTTGTTAATTTTGTGTTTGGTTTTATTTGTTGCTGGATTTTCTTTATTTTTTTCTAGTACCTATTCTAAAGGATTTATTTTCAACCTTAAACCTGTAAGTGTAAATGTAAAACCTAACGCTTCGTTTTTGAAGAATAGTGCAATTCCTTGTTATAATCTTGAATGTAATAATAAAAACATTACTTATCTTATAATTACTAGGCCTCTTTTTATTGATTCATTGAAGGATTTTATCGCTTGGAAGCAAACTCTTGGATATGACGTTGGAGTTCTGACTGTCGATTATATTGTCACAGCTTATAGAGGAAATAATGTCGCGGAAAAAATTAAAATGGCAATTTATAGACAATACGGAGATGGATCGAAAAAAGTTGAATATACATTGCTTGTTGGAGACACTCAGGTTGATATTCCTTTAGATTATGTAGACGGGTGGTATGAGCCTACAGAGATGTATGATCTTGATAAAAAATGGAATGTCCCAACTGGTGTGTTTTTAAGCGGAAAATGGATACAGTTTTCAGATTTGTATTATGCCGACAAAGATCCTTACCCTTTAGATTCTGAAAAACATCCTTCGATAGATGAGAATAAAAATTATTATGATTTCGAAATGATAGTTGGCAGATTTTCTGTAAGAAATCCTAATGAAATAACCACAATAGTAAAGAAAAGCATGGCTATGAAACCTGTATCTAAAGTTATATCTATTGTTAACAAAGTCTTCTGGGAATTAAAGGATCCTTGTAGTAATCAATCAATTAATACCCTTGATCCTGATAAAAAATTTGAATTTTCTTCGTTTTGTCTGACTAGTATTCCTTTTAGTATTGAAAACGCCTTGAAGAAAACTGGTGTCTATTATACTAATTACAATTTGGATTTTTCAGATCCAGCCGATTATGAGAAAGCAAGGGATTTAATTTTTAAATCTGATGCAATAATCGCTGGAGTTATGCATGGAGCTCATGCCAGAAATGAGGCTTTTGACTGGTCCGAAGTGTCTAACTTTAATTATATTATTCCCGTGTATACTACGTCTTCATGTGGAGTTAATAGTTTTTATGATGGAGAGAAGGACTCTTTGAGCGAAAGCCTTTTAAAATCTCCTACAGGGCCAACTGTAATAATGAATGTCGTTGATAGTTATAATTTTTTTAGAATTATTGCGACTGGCCGATCTATTGGAGAGGCTCATTTCCCGAAATTTAAATCCTCGAGAGGTGGCTTAATCTTACAGGATCTACTTGGAGATCCATCATTGAAGGCAATTGACGTCAAAATTTAATTTCAGAGAATACCCTCTTGGTTTTTTGTTCTTTCTAACCTATAATTACGGCACAAATTTCCTAATTTTACTTATATGTTCTGGGTAGACGAAATGGTAGATGAAATAATTGCAAAATATCCTGATAAGGAAGAGTTCATTATTAGAGATGAAAAAACTCCTTCTGGAAGAGTTCATATTGGTAGTTTAAGAGGTGTCGTGATTCACGGAGTTATTGCTCAGGCTTTGAATGAACGAGGAAAAAAAGCGCGATTTATTTATGAGTTTAATGATTCTGATCCTATGGATGGCTTACCTATATATCTTGACGCTGAAAAATATAAGCAACATATGGGGAAACCTTTGAAGGATGTTCCGTCTCCACACGAGGAGTTGGGCGGTGAACCGGCTGACAACTACGCTGTATATTTTGCCCGTGAATTCCTGAAGGTTATCAATGATTTGGGCTTCCAGCCTGAGATAATCTATTCTTCGGATTTGTACAAAGCGGGACATTATGATGAATGGATCAAGAAAATTTTGGAGAAAAAAGATACAGTTCGCCAGATATATCGCGAGGTTTCTGGCAGTGAAAAGCCTGAAGATTGGTATCCATTGCAGGTCGTTTGTGAGAAATGTGGGAAAACCGGGACAACGAAAGTGACTGGATGGGATGGTACGAATGTGACCTATGAGTGTATGCCGAATATGGTTGAATGGGGAGTTGGGTGCGGACACAAAGGAACTTGTTCGCCATTTGGCGGTCAGGGGAAATTGCCTTGGAAAGTTGAATGGCCTACAAAATGGGCTTCGATGAATGTCGATATTGAAGGAGCTGGAAAAGACCACGCCGCGGCTGGTGGATCGCATGACATTGCTGAAAGAGTTTGTGCTGAAGTGCTTGGAACGCATGTTCCATATAATATTCCTTATGAATTCTTCTTATTTGGTGGTGCAAAAATGAGTTCAAGTAAAGGGAAGGGAGCGTCTGTAGTTGAAGTCGCTGAATTAATTCCTGGCGAATTAATGAGATTTTTGATGATTCGCAAGAAGCCAAATCAACCAATTGATTTTAATCCGGATGGCCCTACTATTCCTGTTTTATTTGATCAATATGACGAAAGTGCCGGATATTATTTTGAGAAAAAAGGTGAATTTCCAGACCTAGAAAGAGCTTTCCATTTTTCACAGGTGAGTGGAGGGGCGGAGGGAGTTGAAAAACATTATTATCCAAGATTTACACGTATTGCTTTCTTCGAACAAATTCCACACGTTGAGCTTTATGAGGAAATTGCAAAATTAAAAGGGAGTGCGCTGACTGACGCTGACAAAAAAGAAGTCGATTTACGAAAACATTATGCTGGGCTTTGGCTCAAGGATTTTGCTCCGGATGCATATCAATTTACCGTGCAAGATATTGTCCCTGCGGGAGCTTCGGCTTTGTCTGAAGGGCAGAAAAAATTTCTTGGAGATATTGCCAAATCTTTGGCTGAAAAAGATTGGACCGGAGATGAGCTTCACGGCAAAATTCATGAATTAAAAGAGGCTTCAGGTATGCCACCAAAAGAAGCTTTCGGGGCGCTTTATATGGCTTTGCTAGGCAAAGAAAGTGGTCCTCAGGCCGGATGGTTTTTGGAAGCTTTGGATAAAAATTTCTTAATTGAAAGATTTAA
>CAYURU010000077.1:0-4548 GCA_964447085.1 uncultured Candidatus Peribacteria bacterium
TTTTGAACTGATTGATAGCGATAAAGAATTTGCTGATTGTATGAGGGAATTTTTACTAAGATTTAAAAATTATTTTGAAACTTCTGGTAGATTTATTGATTTAGTTGGTCAAGAAAATGTTTTGTTTCATAAAAAAGAAGGAAAATGGGCCTTTAAGCTGGGAAGTGTTGTAAAAGGAGAAGATAAAGAAGTGATGGCAGAAGCAATGCAAGCCCTTGCTGAAAACCCAGAAGGCATTAATCAAGATGAAAGATTAAGAAACCAGCTCATGAATCAGTTGGCCCTGATTAGATTGCTAAATGCATCTGGCTTAAAGGTCGGAATTGGAAAGATTGTTGATCTAGAATTAACTGACAAACAATTAGAAAATCTGGATAAAATTAAATTTAGTAGCTAAAATACAAATGGAGTTTTGGGCTTCGAGCATTCACCCCTTTGATTCCCCTCTGCCCACCACCCAAAACGGAAAAAGAAATTTCTGGCTACATCACACAACGGCGTGTATGCGGTTTCGTTCACATGCGCTCACATTTATGAACATCAAAAACATCGTAAGCTGTATATTCGGAATAATCTTTTTCATAATCGGCATATTAAATGCGTTTCTGGTACACATAGTCCCAGGAGTTTTTTATATTCTACTTTCATTTATCTATCCCCCGTTGACAAACAAGATCATCAAGAAAAAACTCGGTTTTCAAATTCCATTTGTAATAAAAATCATAGTAGGTCTCGTAATTCTCTGGGGCACATTGGCAGTAGGAGACTTAATGGAAATGTTTGAATCTTACTTGCTTAATCAATAATCAAGTGCAACAACGCACGTGGAACAACCAAGAAACGCCACTCCAGACACACCAAAAACACTTGTAGAGCTAGCTTATGGACTCGATCGTCTACTTTTAGCAAAAACGCTGGTTACGGCTTTTTAACAAAAACCCCACACAACAGTTGAAAAAAAATTAAAAAAATGCTACAATTGAGCATTGAAAATAAAAACAAAAAAACAATGACAGATCCAAACAGAAAATACATCACAATAGAAGGAAAAGAATATCCCTTCACTATGGCCGAATTTAAAAAAATATTAAAAATCATCAAGAAAACATTCGTAAATACAGAAGAAGAAATAGAAAGAGAAAACGAAATAAAACAAATGGATGATCTATTAAAACAATTAAATTAATAAACAAAAAAAATATGGGAGCTGAAACACCAGAACCACAACAAGAAGAACAACAACAAAATGAAAATCAAGAACAACAAGAAAATGTTGAACAAGCTGACGCGGAACTAAGCGCTCGAGAAGAAAGAGAAGTAAACGCACTTTTCACAACAATAATAGATCTAAGCGTTGAACAAGCAAAAGAACACCCGGACAGAGCAAAAAGAATGGGAGCCGAAGCAATAGTAAAAAAAATGACAGACATTGTCATAAATTCTACAAGAGAAGCCGGAGTTAATTTAACTGCAAAACAAGAGACCGCCATTAGAGACCTAGTTACAGATTTAATTAGCAGAAAAACAGCATCTCGATCTGGAAGAGAACGCATCGAAGCTAACGCAGACACAGAAAATGATCTAATGAGCGACATCCTAAAAGCAACGACAATATTTAAAAACGAACAACTCCCGGCAAACGAAAGAATCAACGCTATGATGTCAGCCTTACCTCCAAACGTAGGAACACAAATAGAAGGGACAATATTCAAACCAACAGACGGAAAATTACTAGCTCAGTACGGCAGTCAAAAATATATTGTAAACGAAAACAATATAAATAAAGTCACTGCCAATATGATAGATCTTTCATAGACCTTATTTATTGCATTTTTTCTCTCTTTGTTTATACTGGGATCCATGAAACGAATCCTCTCAGGCGTACAACCAAGCGGACAAATTCATCTCGGTAATTATCTGGGTGCTATTCGCCAACATATCGAAATGCAAAAGTCATTCGAGACTTTCCTTTTCATCGCTGATCTACACGCACTCACGACACTAAGAGACGCAACCCGCCTACGCGAACTCACACTTGAACTTGTAAAAGTCTATCTATCTCT
Source organism: uncultured Candidatus Peribacteria bacterium (assembly GCA_964447085.1). Lineage (GTDB taxonomy): Bacteria > Patescibacteriota > Gracilibacteria > UBA1369 > LOWO2-01-FULL-3 > DAONBD01. Next base: position 2,064 of record CAYURU010000077.1, read on the forward strand.
CGGACTAGATCCGAAAAAAACAGTTTTCTTTCAACAATCAGCTATCCCGGAACACGCAGAACTTTGCTGGATTCTCGACACAGTGACCCCAATGGGCCTTCTTGAACGTGCTCACGCATTCAAAGACGCAACAGCCAAAGGCAAGAAAGAATCAACTGTCGGACTTTTCAACTACCCGGTCTTAATGGCGGCAGATATTTTGCTATACAAACCAGATTTGGTTCCGGTTGGAAAAGATCAAAAACAACACATCGAAATCACCCGTGACATAGCAAATAAATTTAACTCAATATACGGCGAAACATTCAAAATTCCTGAAGAATTTATCAAAGAAGAAGTTGCAGTAGTTCCAGGCACAGACGGCCAAAAAATGAGCAAATCATACGGAAACACGATAGACATTTTCGCACCCGAAGCCGTCTTGAAAAAACAAGTAATGGGAATCGTAACAGATTCAACTCCGGTCGAATCACCAAAAGATCCGAAAAAATGTAATGTATTTAAACTCTATTCGCTCGTCGCAGATAAGAAAGAAATTGCCAATCTCACAGACAAATATACTTCCGGCGGTTTCGGCTACGGCGACGCGAAAAAACTTCTCCTCGCAAAACTCCTAGAACTCTTCGAAGATGCCCGCACACACAAATCCGAACTTGATAAAAAAGATTCTTACATCCGCGAAATTTTGGAAGAAGGCACAGCTCGCGCCCGCAAATTTGCATCAGAAACAATGGAAGAAGTTAAGAAAAAAACAGGTTTAATTTAAAATTATATAAATAACCCAACCACTATGAAAGGATTCTCTGCAAACATTGAAAAAGACACACTGGAAAACACAAATTTCAGAAAAGTTCTCTACTCAGGAAAACATTCTCAGTTGGTATTGATGTGCCTACAACCAAAAGAAGACATCGGAATGGAAGTCCATCCAGACAACGACCAGTTCTTCCGTTTTGAAAAAGGAGAAGGCAAATGCATCATCGACGGAAATGAATATCCACTGGAAGACGGATCAGCTATCGTCGTACCTGCAGGAGCAGAGCACAACATCATCAACACATCTGAAACAGAGGAATTGAAACTTTATACAATTTACTCACCTGCTCATCACAAAGACGGCATCGTCCGCGCTACAAAGGCTGAAGCAATGGCAAACGAAGAAGATTTTGATGGTGTGACAACAGAATAATAAATAAACAACCACACAAGATAACAACATAATATGAAGAAAATAACATTTATTCTTCCGGTTTTATTAACTTTAATAATCTCAGGCTGTAATACAAAGCTAGAACCAACAGACATTTCAACAACAGGATCAAATACCAACTGCGAATCCGCTTGTGAAAACTACAAAACTCAATGCCTACAACTTGTTCCGGGAGCCACACAGCAAATGTTCAAAGATGGGATAGAATCTTGTATGAATGAATGCAAAGACTGGAGCGCAGAAAAAACAGATTGTATGGCTACAGCTCTAGATTGCACAAGCATGACTGATATATGCGAATTATAAATATTGCATAAACAAAAAAAATCCCCCTTGCACTTTTTTAGTGTTTAAATTAAATTGGCACAAGCAGGGAAATTCAAGAAATTAACGATTTTTAAAAAATAGTGAACACAAAATTTATATTTGTTACCGGCGGGGTATGTAGTTCTTTAGGTAAGGGTATCGCAATATCTTCAATCGGAGCACTTCTAAAAGCATCAGGCTTCAAAGTGTTTGTCCAGAAATTAGATCCTTACCTCAATGTCGACCCCGGAACAATGAGCCCTTTTCAGCATGGAGAAGTGTTTGTTTTGGACGATGGCGGAGAAACTGATCTCGATTTGGGCCATTACGAGAGATTTATCGACACTCACCTATCGAAACTATCATCCGTCACAACCGGAAAAATTTATAGAAAAGTTTTGGACGAAGAACGCGAAGGAAAATTTTTGGGAAAAACAATTCAGATCATTCCACACATCACGAACGAAATTAAAAACAATATCAAGAAAGCGGCAAAAGATTCAGGATGTGAAATTATGATGTGCGAAATCGGTGGAACAGTCGGAGACATCGAAGGTCTTCCATATCTCGAAGCAATTCGCCAGATGCGAAACGAACTCGGAGCTGAAAACACTTTGTTTGTACACCTAACACTCCTTCCATATTTGGGCGGATCAAAAGAATTAAAAACAAAACCGACTCAAGCATCAGTAAGAGAACTTCGCGCAATTGGTATCCAACCGGACTTGATCATCGCACGCGCCGATCACCCAATTAAAAAAGAACACATCAAGAAAATTTCTCTATTCTGTGACGTCCCTGAAACACATGTAATTCCTGCACAAACAGTATCTTCAATATACGAAGTTCCTCTAAATTACGAAGAGTACAATGTTTCATCATTGATAGCGGAAAAATTAAATTTAGGGAAAATTAAACCTGAAATGAAAGACTGGAAATCACTTGTTGAGAAAATTAAAGCAAACAAAC
>CAYURU010000078.1:0-2067 GCA_964447085.1 uncultured Candidatus Peribacteria bacterium
CAAATTCGCGATATGTTGTTCGCAACAAAAGTTGTGAAACACGTCGTTTCAAACTCAGTTGTAATGGCAAAAGATGGCGTGACTGTCGGGGTCGGTGCGGGACAAATGAGTAGATTCGACAGTGTTTTCATAGCTGGAACAAAGGCCGGTGAACGGGCTAAAGGAGCCGTAATGTCTTCCGATGCTTACTTCCCATTCCCTGACGCGCTTGAGCAAGCTGTCGGGTTTGGAATCACTGCTATTATTCAACCGGGAGGATCTATACGTGACGAAGAAGTTATCAAAAGAGCTGATGAACTCGGTATTGCGATGGTTTTCAGTGGAAGAAGATATTTTAAACACTAAAAGTCCGGGACTTGCTTGTATTTTATGACACTTTTTGAATCAATATTTTTAGGCGCCATACAAGGCATAACTGAATTTCTGCCTATATCATCTAGCGGACATTTAATTATCTTGGAAAAGCTTTTCGGATTGAACGTTGAAGGCTTGAAAGGCTTCGATGTATCTCTTCATATAGGTACTCTTTTGGCAATTTTATTGTATTTCCGAAATGATTTTTGGAATATGCTAAAAGCCTGCTTCAGGATAGTTATGTTTAAATTCAACAAAAAAGATGAATATACAAAACTTATAGCTTTTGTGTTAATCGCCACCATCCCTGCAATTATTGTCGGAGGAACTGTCGGTGGATATATAGATGATGTTTTCAGAAACCCAAAAGTTGTCGGCGGAATTATGGCTGCCACGAGCTTATTATTCTTTTTTGCTGAATATATTGGGAGAAGATCCAAAAAAGAAGAACTCTCCCCTTTGAAAGCTATCTTTATTGGGCTTTTTCAAATGTTGGCTTTGATCCCTGGAGTTTCTCGCTCAGGAGCTACAATAAGTGGCGGATTAATTAATAAAATGGATCGTGAAAAAGCCGCAAGATTTTCTTTTTTACTTGGCATCCCTGTAATTGCTGGAGCTGGACTTTTAACCGCTTTCCACACAGCAAAAGATAGTGCTTTCGTAGTTGCTGAATTAGATCATATGATAGCCGGATTTGTAATGTCATTTGTCGTTGGCCTTTTCGTTATTTCTTTCCTTATGAATTACCTCAAGAAACACTCTCTTAATATTTTTGCTTATTACAGAATAATCGTAGGATTAGCTGTCGTGATGTTTATATAGTTTGTTTCATAGATAGTTTTTAGAGCAATTTTCTGGACAAATTTCTTTTTGTGTTGTACGTTTAACAAAAGACGCAGAAACGGCTTTTTGTTAAATTTAAACCTTATACACTATGGCGGATTTTAAAAATTATAAGATTGCTACCCTCGGAAGCCACTCTGCACTTCAGATATTAAAGGGTGCAAAAGATGAAGGATTTGAGACTATTTGTATCTGTGAAAAAGGCAAGAGTAAGCCTTATGAGAGCTATCGCGTCGCAGACAAAATTATTGAGATCGATAACTTCAAAGACTATTTCAAAATTGAAGATCAACTTGTAAAAGAAAATGCTATCGTGATTCCTCACGGATCTTTTGTCAGTTATTTGGGAGTTAAAAATGTGAAAGATATAAAAGCTTTGCATTATGGAACGAAAGGGATTCTAGAATGGGAATCAGACAGAGAAAAACAGAGAAGATGGCTTCTAAATGCAGGTTTGAAACTTCCTTTGATATTCGAAAGACCTGAAGATATTGATCGACCTGTGATTATAAAATTCCATGGAGCAAAAGGTGGAATGGGATATTTTATTGCAAATACTGTTGATGAATTTTACGAGAGATTAAAAGAATATGGCACGACTGATAAATATGTAATTCAAGAATATATCGTTGGAGTTCCTATTTACACTCATTACTTTTATTCAAGATTAACAGGTGAATTGGAAATAATGAGTTTTGATAAAAGATACGAATCAAATGCAGATTCAATCGGACGAATTGCGGCTCAAGACCAAATCGATGTAAATATTAGAACTTCTTATACGATCACCGGAAATATTCCTCTCGTAGTCAGAGAATCTTTATTACCTCAATTGTTTGAAATGGGTGAAAATGTAGTAAAGGCTTCTCA
>CAYURU010000078.1:2167-4515 GCA_964447085.1 uncultured Candidatus Peribacteria bacterium
AATCTTTATTACCTCAATTGTTTGAAATGGGTGAAAATGTAGTAAAGGCTTCTCAGAAATTAACTCCTGGAGGTTTGTATGGACCTTTCTGCTTAGAGGCAATTTTGGATCCGAGTTTGCAATTTTATGTATTTGAAATTTCAGCAAGAATCGTCGCTGGAACAAATCCATTTATAAACGGCTCACCTTACACTTGGCTGAGATACAACGAGCCAATGAGTACAGGACGAAGACTCGCAAGAGATATCAAGGAAGCAATTATTGCAGATAAATTGGAAACTGTACTTGGATAAGTTTTTTTGTAATTATTTTATACAGATTCGTGTAGCATTTAAATAAATTTTTGATACACTTTAGTGGTAATAACCACCCTTGTTTTATGATTACACAAAAAGATATTTCACAGATTCTAAAAAAATACGACACTTCAAAAATCACCATCGGAGTCCTCGGCGGACACTCGGGCCTCGATGTCTGCGAAGGTGCCAAGAAACTTGGATTTCATACTTTGGCTGTATGCCAAAAAGGCAGAGACAAGACTTATTCAAAATATTTCAAAACCCGCAAAGATGGAACAGGATGTGTCGATGAAGTGATTTTGGTAGATAAATTTAAGGATCTTATTAAAGCTGACGTACAAGAAAAATTGAGAGCGAAAAATACGATCTTTATTCACAATAGATATTTCTGGGTTTATTTCGATTTCAAAGACATTGAAAATAAATTCAAAGTGCCTATATACGGATGCAGAGAACTAGTAAAATTGGAAGAAAGAGACCAGCCGAACAACCAGTATGAACTGCTTGCAAAAGCCGGAATCAGGATGCCAAAAATCTTACGCGAGGGCGGTAAAAAAATCACAAAAGATGCTTTGATTAAGATTTTCGAAAAACATTTCAAAGAAGGTGGGGGGCCATTATTGGTAAAAGTAAATGAGGCTATCAGAGGCTATGAAAGAGCGTTTTTCCTTGTTGTTAAGCCACAGGATTACTTCATTAAGGGGGACGAAATGGTAGAACAAGGCTTGGTAAATCGCGACGATTTGGATCGCGCTACTATAGAGGAATTTGTCCTCGGCGCGCAGATAAATTTCAACTATTTTTATTCAAATTTGAATGAAGAATTGGAATTGATGGGAACGGATACTCGTCGTCAGACCAGTCTCGACGGATTCTTGAGATTGGATGCTCACACTCAGATGGCTTTGCTCGCGTCCGGATACAAGCCAACTATGATTGAGACCGGCCATATCTCTTGCACGACCAAAGAATCGATCTTGGAAAAGGCTTTTGAGGCCGGAGAAAAATTCATCACTCAATTAAAAAAGGAAGAAAAAGCCGGACGCATTTCAAGAGCAATGATCGGACCTTTTGCTCTACAGGGAGCCATTGCTTCATTCGCAGGAAAAGAAGAATTCGTAGTATTTGATGTCAGCATGAGAATCCCGGGATCGCCTGGGACCAGATTCACACCAGCGACTTATTACAAATACGGACGTGGAATCAGCTACGGTGAAAGAATAGCAATGGAAATAAGAGAAGCTATAAAAGACGGGAAATTGGCTGACCTTTTGACCTAGAGACTTCGACCTAAAGTTTTTTACGCGCAATTTTCTTTTCTTGTCGTTTTTGTTTGCGTTTTGCTTTTTTGACTTTGTGTTTGGAAACTAATTGTTCTTTCTTCTCTTTTACAATCTTTTTCACAGGAACTTTTTCCAGTTTTTGAATTTTAATCCTTCCTTTCGTGAAACGATAAATGGCTACAAATACACTTATTATCAAAAAAACATATGTAATTCCAACAATGCTTGTTGTAATAAACTCCGCCATATTTTTCCCGCAACAATCAAATATAAATGGTACAAAAAAGATATAAAGCATTGGAATAAAACCTGTCGCTTTTATGTGTTTAGGCATATAAAAACCTTCACCATAAAATCTCATATAAAGAACCAAAGCTAATCTCGTAAAACGATGTGCCGCCAAAAGAGCTATAACCTTGAGATCTATATAACCAAGATATAAAAATGAAAAAATTAAAACTGCTAAAAATAGGTTGTCTCCAATCGCATCGAGGTAAACACCTATATTCGTAACCTGTTTTAGCTTGCGAGCAATAAACCCATCCAAAACATCACTTATTATTATTACGAGGCTGGTGATAAATCCTAAAAAATTTTGATGTGTTAGAAAAAAATTCCCCGCCAAAGGGACGAGAATCACGATTCTTGTAAATGAAATTAAATTCGGGACATTTAAAATTTTCCCTTTCATAGGCTTTATGGTATAGTTTCCCCCGTTAAAAGTCCATAAATTAAACAAAATGAAGGTTTTGGTTTTGGCTGCAGG
>CAYURU010000079.1:0-4489 GCA_964447085.1 uncultured Candidatus Peribacteria bacterium
AAATTTTACAGGTTAGCAAAAAGCTAGCCCGGGGTAGAATTTTTCACCCGCAGTTCTTGATGATGAATCTTTCGATCTCGAAAAGCATTTCGCTTTGGTCGTCTGCTGTGATTTTGACGCGACCTGACTTGAAGGATTTGTCGAGTTCCAGGAGTTCTGCGTATATTTTTTTCAGTGTTGGCATATCGAAGTTGCGGCACTGTTTGGCCGAATTCATCGCAACGAACGGATGGCATTTTAGTTCGCGGGCTATCGAAGTTTGGTCGGTTGTGCCTGTGTCGACGAGATATTTGGTTTGGATCAGAATTCTAAAATGTCTGACTATCATATAGAAAATCATTAAAGCTTCTTCACCGCTTGCTACCAATATTGAAAAAATCTTTAATGAAGTTGTGCGATCTTTTACTGCCAGTGCATCTGTTAATTTAAAAATTGAACTTGATAGGGAAGGAGTAACCAAGTCGAGAATGAGAGCTTTTGTGATAGGGGAAGGTGAGTTTTTTGGTTCTAGCGAGGTCGATGGTTGGTTTGTTGTTTCTTTGTTTATAGTCTGTGAATTTTCTGTGGCGCTTATCAATTTATCTATCTCGTTTGAGAGTTGCCAAAGGTTTGGGCCGACGTGTTGTCCCAAGAAATCCGCTTCTGTATTTGCAATTTTCCCACCACGTTTTTTTGTTTCTTCGGTGATCCAGCGTGTCAATTCATAAGGAGACATTGGTTTGAATTCTTCTGTTGTGCCAAGTTTGCAAAGAGTTTTGAATAGGGAAGTTCTTTTGTCCGGCATTTTGTTTTCAGTGAAGACCAAAATGCAAAAATCCGGTAATTCGGTATTTAGAATTTCCACCATTTCTTTTTGCGTGTCGGTATCGGCTCCTTCTAGAAAATTTTCCACAATAACAAGGCGTTTATCAGATAGAAAAGGCATTGAAGTCAGGTTTGTTGCGAACTCTTTTAGGTCAATGTGCTTGCCTTCAACTATTTCAATGTTAGATTCGTCGTATTTTGCTTTGAAATTTTCAACCCAAAATTGGACCTTTTTCGCGATGGAATAAGTATCTTCTCCGTAGAAGAAATAAAGTGAGCTTTTTTTCTGGGTTTTGTCTGGCATAATTTGGGGTTGGGCTCGATTATATCAAAAGCGTGAGGTAAAACAAAAGCCACATTTTTGTGTGGCTTTTGAAAGTTACTGAAATTGATGTGAACTTTTACGATTTACTTTCGTTTTTAATAGCTCTTAGGGAGCTTTTAATTGACTAATACTCATCAAATCATTCAATCCAGGAGGAGTGTTGATGATGAAATTTTCAGAGTAACGGATAGTAATTGATCCTGCGTCGTTTTCAACATTCCCGATATATGTTCTTTTAGTAAACAAATCTGAAACATTACCATAAAGTCCTCCATTTATAGTGAGTTGTTGAGGAGATTCTCCATCAGTTGCGATAAATTTTCCTGTATTATCTTCCTGATCACTTATTACGATGTAGATACCATCCATTTGAGTGACATTTTTTCCAACATTAATATTTCCATCTATTACTATAAATGCTGCTGATGGAACATTATTTACATCTGTGTAATCCACGGAATCTCCATACTCAATATTTCCATTAATATTGAAATCACCATTTATGATGTAGGTGTGTGCTCCTGTTATTGTTGTTCCGCTTGTTGATACTGTTGCTCCATTGTCAAAACGATAAATTGAAGGATCTTCTTCTGTTATGTTCGCCTTAAATGTGTCTCCACCAGTTGCTGCAAATCTTCCAACTCTTTCAGCGTTTGAAATTATTTGAGTTTTTACCAGGTTAAAATTCCATTTTTCTGAAACCTCTGTTTCCATTTCACAAATGCTACTTGAGAAACTTGTAAGGGCATTTTGATATCCTGATAAATTGTCTTTTGTGTTTGAAAATTTGCAAACGTCGTGAGTAGGACTTGAAAGAACTGCTTCTGGATTTGGTCCACTGCTAGTGATTCTTTCTACTGTTTTTGTTTCTTTAATTATTGGACCTGAGATGTTTTTTTGCGGGCCACAGTAAGAGATATCAGCCCCTGCTTCTAAATCTCCGCCAAAGTATGCATCTCCACCTGTTCTAGTGATAATGTATGGACATGTAACTATTAAGGTAGTTGAATCATCATCATCGTATTTTTCGTTTCCTTCACCTCTATTATTTGTGAACGCTTCATATTGTGCTTTATTTATAAATTTTTCTCCACAACCTGAGCTTGCGTCTAAATTTTTGCATGTTTCTGCATTTATATTTGAATTAACTTTCATTTCATAATAGATTCGAATTCTTGTTTTGTCTTCTAGATTTTTGAAAATTAATTTAGAATCATCACCATCTTTAAATGCATTCTCAATATCCTCAATATCATCTGGGGATTCATTTTCTATTGTTACACAAGGATCTCCATTATTATCTTCTTCATATTCATCTGTTCCACAGATGTCTTCTTCTTCTACTTCGTGATTATCTATAGTTATTATCAACTCTTCTAACTCTAGAGTTCCTGCAGGTAGAGATCCTCCGTTCATAAGTTCCAGTTTTTTATTCGTAGGATCAATTTCTCCGTCATTTAGGTTTTCATCCCAAATTGCTACCGATTCAACCTCGTTGTTTGATCCGTTTTTGAAATCAATTCTGTATGAGATTGTATCATGATTTTTTACGTTTATTGAATCTTTCCAGTCGTTATCTTCTGGGTTTTCTTCTAACTCTTCCTCTGAAACTTTCTTTGAAAATCTAGGTGGGGTTTCGTCTGTATCTTCTGTTTCTATAGTTTTCATACAGTAGTTAGTGTTTTCGTAGCCTTCAACATAGATTTTTACTGTGATGTCATCTCCTTGTTCTATATTCTTTAATGTGTTGGTTAAACTTGTGGTTATTCTATCTTCAAATCTTGTTGTGGTATCGCCTTCTTCTACTTTCCAATGGATGATCCATGGAATCGAAGGATTTGGTGGATCCACGTAAACTCTAAATTTTTGATCATCTTGATCTTCATCTATTGTCCATGGAGTATCTGGTTTTTCGATAACCAATTCTTTACATACATTATCTTCTGTTTTTCCGTATTCCATTTTGCTTTTACATTGAGTTGGATTTTCATCTGTTGCGATAACCTCAATGATAGTGTCTTCATCAATTGTTCCATAAAAACCTATTCCACTTTTTGCTTCATCAATTGAAACTGTGATTGTTGATTTCTTATCTTCTGGCGTATCAAGGCTATATATTTTTGCGCTTCCTTTTGTGACAGTAAATGTAAAGTTTCCATTGTATGCTCCGAAATCTCCAGTTATCAATATTTCTTCTGTTTCAATTGGATTGAAGGGATCATCTGTGTCCGTGTGGAGCCTGACGGTTTTACAGATATCTTCAGTTGAAAGGATCGCTTTACATCCTTCTTGAGTTACATCCTCCGCTGTGACTGTTACTGTTACTCGTCCTGTTTGTGTAGCTAGGATATATACTCCGCTAGAGATTGCTACATTTTTTTCGAGGGTGAATTCTTTTGCTTTTACTGTTGAAGTTTCTGAAATGTAAAAATCTGCATATTCAGCTCCTTCTGTAATTTCAAATTTGAATCGTCCGTCATAGTCGCCAAATGCGCTATTTGGATCGATCGTAATTTGTGTTTTTGTAGTAGGGTCGAATGGTGTTGGGTTTGTTTTTAATATGATTGATTCACAGATGTTTTGTTCCGGAATGATAAGATCTATTAATCTCAAACATCCAGGGACCGTCGTGCCGACTACTGATATACGGACTACGTCATTGTATGTTCCTGGAGCTAATTTAGGATTTGCGAAGAAGAAAACTTCTTCTGATTCCAACGTGTTTAGGTATGGAGACCATGCCGTCAGATCTAAATCTGGAACTGTGATATCCAATCCTGCGATATTTACCGTTGTTGATTTTGCGAAATATCCGTAAGGAATGGTTGTCGCACTCATTCCGGCATTATAATTGATTTGTGTTGTGCTTGGAGCTGCTAGAGTGAATTCTGATTTCGATTGCATTGTGTAAATTTCTCTTCCGTTTAATGAAGTTGGATTTGTGTAAGAAACTCCTTTTGATGATGCAGTAACATTAATGTTTTTACATATATTCTCTGGGAAAGAATAAATTGAAAAACTTTTTATACATTTTGAAGGATCGTTTGCAGATGAAACAGTTATTACGTTTGTTCCTTTTTCAATAGCATAGAACCATACTTTTTCCCCTTGGTTTACTGTGATGGTTGTTCCTGTTGAAAATGTTGTTGATGGAACTATTGTGCCTGGTAGGACTCTTTCAGGAGGTGTTGCATCTATCAATACATTTTCGGAGATCCCTCTTATTGTTGGAGTGAATGATGCAAAGACATCGTTTAGTCCGTATGTTGAGGCAGGATTTGGTCTGTCTATCAAGGGGTCAATTTTATTTTCGATAGGAGTTTCCATATCTCGTATCACCGACTGATTCGTGAATATATC
>CAYURU010000080.1:0-4405 GCA_964447085.1 uncultured Candidatus Peribacteria bacterium
AATATGAAAAAGCTCAAAAAGCTCTTAAACAAGCAGTTAAATTAAATCCAAAAAGCGCAAATGCACATTATTTATTAGGATTCGTACATTCATGCGTAGGAGAATTCGAAACTTCAGTTGAATTACTGGAAACAGCAGATGGTTTATACTCAAATCATCCGGAAATTTTAAGATGTTTGGGATGGTCAATGTATCACAACGGACAAAAAATTCGCGGAATCGTGATTTTAGAGCGTTCATTGCAATTAGCTCCACGTGATCCTTTAATCCTAAATGATCTTGGAGTTTGCTATTTAAATAACAAAGATTTTGAAAAAGCTTCAGACCTTTTCAAGAAAACTCTTACAGTAGAACCAAACAACGAAAAAGCAAAAGAATGTTTAAACGCAGTTCAGTTCTTCAAAAGAGAATACGACAAATTAAATAAAAAAAGATCAGTCTAAAACAATAAACAAATGAAATTAAAGATAACAAAAAAAGGATTAATATTAGCGACAACACCAGTTTTGCTATCAATTCTAATTATAGTGGCTAGATATACGATATTCCGCACAATGGAAGAAATTCAACGCGCCGCCTACATCAATGCGGCTACAGAATTAAGCTGTGAATCATTGAAAAATCCATTACTTTCAGTTGATAAAGAACTTGGCGCACAAAAAACAAAAGAAATTTTTGCAAAATACGGGTTCAAAATAGGCGACAACGAAGAAATGTTAGCAATCACAGAAAAATACGGATTCAACGAATCAACTGCAAAAAAAATAACAAACAAGTTAAGTAAAACTTGTGTAATACTTCCAGAATAAAACCAATCCTCAATTGAAAGCCGTTATCCATTGCCAAAAAGGCTTATTTTATGTATAATCCCCACGCTCTTTGACAGAAGTTGACGTGATCGCCCCCGCCTATGGCGTGGGGAGGAAAGTCCGGACACCACGGGAAGGATACTCCGTTTTCGACGGAGCGCGCGTATATAACAGATAAAATACGCGAAGGGAAAGTGCCACAGAGACAATACTAATCCGCTTTCGAGCCTTCGGGCAAAAAAGCAGACAAAAGGTGAAAAGTCTTGGCAATCTTTGAGCGCAAGCTCAAAGACAAACCAAGAACAGGGTGCCTCTGGTGCCCTTGTGGGCAAACCCTATCTGGTGCAAGGTGAGATGGAAGAATATTCGATCCCCCAAATGATTAAATATTCTCTCACCGCTAATAGAAAAAATTATTACTTCATGGTAAAAAATTTTCTTAAAGACAGATGATCACTAGGCAGACCGAAGGTCTGCCAATCTCCCCTCAAAAGGAGTTTGACAGATCTAGCATCTGCTAACACAAAATCCGGCTTATCAACTTCTTCAAAGAACCATAAAATAGAAATATGAAAAAATCAGAGATTTTTTTTGGCATACTGAAGATAGCATTCGATTTTGCCGCAACGGTAATAGCCTTTTTGATAGCCTATAAATTAAGATTGCAAACAGAACCAATCCCCGGCTTTGCCAAGCCGATCGATTTCTCAATTTTACCTACAATTAAAGAATATTTTCACTTCAGCCTTTACGCATCTTTAGGCCTTATAGCCGTATTTGCTATTGGAAAAATGTACACACTAAAAGTCTCACACCGTTTTGGCAAAGAAATTCAAAAAGCAATTGGATTAAGCGCTGTATGGATAGCATTAATCATCGTTTATTTCTTCGCAGTCAGAGAATTCCCCTTCTCAAGACTTGCGATGTTATACAGCTGGCTACTCACGCTCGGAGCAATAATAATAGGCAGAATCATAGTAAAAACTATTCAAAGAATTGCGGTAAAACACGGTATAGGGAAAAGAAAAATCGTAATCATTGGGAAAGGATCCGTAGCAGAAGAAATTGAACAACACCTGCTCAAAGACAAGACATTCAAAATAGTGGAAATAATGGAATATACGGAAGAAACCGCTGGTAAATTAGAAGAACTTTTAAAAGAAAAAAACTTCGACGAAATCATCCAAACACAATCAAAAAAAGACATTTTGGAATTCTGCAATTACAACCGAGTGGAATACCGATTTATTCCTGGAATATTCGAAGTACAAAGAACAAATATTGAGATTGAAACGATGGGTGCGCTTCCCATAATTACACTCAAAAAAACTCCACTCGACGGCTGGGGAAAAGCAGCGAAAAGATTTATGGATTTTATTGGAGCAATGATAGGTATTATTTTACTCTCCCCTATTTTTTTATTAACAGCGATAGCTATCAAATTGGATTCGCGAGGACCTGTGCTTTTCACAAAACTCGATGACGGAAAACCGGTAAAAAGAGTTGGACAATACGGCACATTATTTAAATGCTTCAAATTTCGTTCAATGCATCCGAACACGCACAGTTTAAGATATTCAAAAGAACTTCTCGATAAGAATGTAAGAAAAGGTGGCCCTCTTGTAAAAATCGAAAACGATCCACGCATCACTCGCGTCGGTAAAATTATCCGCAAATATTCGATAGACGAACTCCCTCAACTTTGGAACGTATTGATTGGAAATATGAGTTTGGTAGGCCCACGCCCACACCTACCGGAAGAAGTGGAAAAGTATGAGAAAAGCCAAAAATTCGTATTGAACATCAAGCCGGGACTGACCGGAATTCCGCAGACAAGTGGAAGAAGCGATCTCGAGTTTGCAAAAGAAGCACGCTTGGACCGATATTACATCGAGAATTGGTCTCTTTGGTTAGACATCAAATTGATATTTAAGACAATAGGAATTTTATTAAAAGGATATAAAGAATAAATACCTCGTGCTATCCTGCCGTAGCTTTAAATAAAGGATTTAAAAGAAACATATGATTACAGATTTTATAAACAAGATGCTTGGAGACAGAAATGAAAAAATTATAAAAAGACTTCTGCCTATAGTTACGCAAATCAACGAAATAGAAACACGCTACCAAACAGAAATCAAATCTGATGAAGACGTTGTAGCGAAGACCAACGAATTCAAAACTCGCATACAAAACGGTGAATCTTTGGATGACATTTTGCCAGAGGCATTCGCGTTGGTAAAAAATGCGTGCAGAAGACTCGTCGGACGCTCTTGGGAAGTTCGCGGAGAAGAGGTTAAGTGGGAAATGATTCCATATGATGTTCAGCTTTTGGGAGGTGTCGTTTTACATCAAGGAAATATTGGAGAAATGAAAACTGGTGAAGGTAAAACTTTGGTTTGTACGTTGCCTCTTTATTTGAACGCGCTTGAAGGAAAAGGATCGTATTTGGTCACTGTAAATGATTACTTGGCGCAACGCGACTCCGAATGGATGGGAGGACTTTATAAATACTTGGGACTTACTGTCGGAGTCGTCATTCACGACCAAAGACCAGAAGACAAAAAAGCCGCATATGCGTGCGACATCACGTATGGAACAAACAACGAATTTGGATTCGACTATCTTCGTGACAATATGGTCACAGACTTAAAAGAAGCCGTACAAAGAGAATTAAATTACTGCATCGTGGATGAGGTTGACTCGATCTTAATTGACGAAGCCAGAACTCCATTAATCATCTCAGCACCAGCAGAAGAATCCACCGAAAAATATAAGAAATATTCACGCTTAATCGGACAACTCACAGAACACGACCATTACGAAATTGACGAGAAGATGAAGACAGCGACACTTACCGAAGAAGGAATCAAAAAAATGGAATCACTTCTTGGCGTGGACAATATTTACACAGAAGCTGGATTTTCAGAGGTCCATCACATCGAACAAGCTCTTCGCGCGCACGCTTGCTACAAAAAAGACATAGACTATCTCATAAAAGAAGACGAAGTCATTATTATTGATGAATTTACAGGCCGTATAATGCCAGGACGAAGATACTCACACGGTCTTCACCAAGCGATCGAAGCCAAAGAAAATGTCGAAGTAAATCGTGAATCAAAAACTCTCGCTACAGTCACATTCCAGAATTATTTCAGAATGTTTAAGAAACTCGCGGGAATGACAGGTACGGCAAAAACTGAAGAAGAGGAATTTTATCAAATTTATGGATTGGACGTCATCACAGTTCCTACTCACAATCCTATGGTGAGACAAGACACCGCAGACGTAATCTACAAAAATCAACAAGGCAAATTTATTGCCGCAGCAAGAAAAATAAAAGAGTTAAATGAAAAAGGACAGCCTGTTTTAGTCGGTACGATTTCAGTTGAGAAATCTGAGGTAATGAGCCAACTCCTGGAAAAACTCGGCGTAAAACACTCCGTCCTCAACGCAAAAAATCACGAAAAAGAAGCGATGATCGTAAAAGATGCGGGTCAACGCGGAGCAGTAACTATCGCTACAAACATGGCGGGTCGTGGAACTGATCAAAAAACTCGTAGCGTAGCTACAAAAAAAATCTTGACATATCAAAT
>CAYURU010000081.1:0-1917 GCA_964447085.1 uncultured Candidatus Peribacteria bacterium
ATTGTTGAAAGAGAAGTTATACGCGTTGTGACTCCTGGAACAACTTTTGATGACAGTATTCTCGATAAAAAAAGTAATAATTTTGTCGCGTGTCTGGTCCAGAATTTTGATGGATATGGATTTGCGTATAGCGATGTCACTACTGGTGAGTTTTTCGTCACGCAATTACGCAGTTTGAGTGAAGTTGAAACCGAAATCCAAAGGTTGTATGTCACTGAAATAATAATGGACGAGACGTTGATCCAGAACGAAGATATGAAAGAGATTTTCAGAAAATTTAAGTGGCTTTCTTATTTTCCTTTTTCAATTTATTCCGAGCCTGAGAAAGTTTTGATTGATAATTTGGGGGGGAAATTCTCTGTAATTTTTGGATTGGAAGGGAAAAAATCTGCGATTCAGGCATCTGCTGTGTTGTATGAATATCTCCGCGAAACGCAAAAAACAGATTTGAAACATATTGATAGTATTAGATTGTATTCGAATTCCGACTTTATGGATTTGAGTGATTCCACTTTCCGAAATCTCGAAATTTTTTACACATTGGGTGGATCGCGTGATGGAAGTTTGTGTTCCGTTTTGGATAAGACCGAAACTTCAATGGGTGGACGAACTCTTCGTAAATGGATGATTCATCCTCTTAAGTCTGTTGATCAAATAAATAGAAGACTTGATTCTGTAAAAGCTCTGCTGGAATCGTCTATTGCAGTAATCAATCTACGCGCTCTGCTAAGCCAAATTTTTGACATTGAAAGACTCTTGGCTCGATTAAGTTTGGGGACCGGAAATGCGAGAGATTTGGTCGCATTGAAAGCGTCTTTGAAAATTGTTCCTGATATAAAAAAACTAGTCGAAGGAGTGAATTGGGATATTTTTCGAGAAGTTATTGATGGGCTTGTAGATGTTTCCGGGCTCGTTGATTTGATCGAAACCGTGATAAAAGATGAAGCACCTATTTCTGTGCGAGAAGGTGGAATGATTCGCGATGGATACAATGCCGAACTGGATGATTTAAGAAAAATTAATACCGACGGAAAATCATATATCGCTGAAATGCAAAAGAGAGAAATAGAAAGAACCGGAATTTCTTCTTTGAAAATTAAATATAATAAAGTTTTTGGATATTACATCGAAATCAGTAATTCAAATTTGAAAAATGTTCCCGAAGATTATATGCGTAAACAAACTCTTGTGAATGCAGAGAGATTTATCACGCCTGAACTGAAAGAATATGAGGAAAAAGTTTTGACCAGCATCGATAAGATTTGCGAGCTCGAATACGAATTGTTTTATGCTGTGAGAATGAAAGTTGTTGAAAGAGTTTTGGATATCAAAAAAATAGCAAATGCAATCGGCATACTGGATGCAACTTCTTCTTTTGCTGAAGTCGCTTTGAAAAATAATTATTGTAGGCCGGAGTTCGGAGATGATGCCGGAGTAGTTGAAATACGAGATGGACGACATCCTGTACTTGAGGTCCTAAGCTTGAGTAAAGATTTCGTGCCAAATGATTGTGTAATCGACCCTGAAAAGAATGTAATGAATTTGATTACCGGACCGAATATGGGAGGTAAAAGCGTATATATCAAACAAGTTGCGTTGATCGTTTATTTGGCTCATCTCGGATGTTTTGTCCCTGCGAGCAAATGCAGATTAGGGCTTGTGGATCAAATTTTCACACGCGTTGGAGCGTCTGATAATCTCACGAAAGGTGAAAGTACTTTTATGATTGAAATGATTGAAGCGTCTAATATTTTACATAACGCTACAAATAGAAGTCTCGTTATTTTGGATGAGATCGGACGCGGAACATCGACTTATGACGGGCTTAGTATTGCGTGGGCTATCGTAGAATATTTGCACGACAAAATTGGAGCAAAAACTCTTTTCGCGTCGCATTATCACGAGCTTATCGGACTT
>CAYURU010000081.1:1927-4334 GCA_964447085.1 uncultured Candidatus Peribacteria bacterium
TTTGCGATAAACTACCGCGTGCAAAAAATTTCAGTGTAGCTGTGAGCGAAAAACCGGCCAAACACGAACACGAAAAATCTGATATTATTTTCTTATATAAAATTGTTGAAGGAGGAACAAGTAAGAGTTATGGAATCGAAGTTGCGAAACTTGCAGGACTTCCAAAAGAAGTCGTAATGAAAGCGCGCGGTGTCCTTGAAAAACTCGAGAAAAAAATAATAGAAAATGGAGAAAGAGTAAATGTAAACCAAACGGAAATTTTCGCTATCAAAAGCCCTGAAGCCGAACGCGAACACAAAGTAATCACAGAATTAAAAGATGTTGATCCTAATAATTTAACTCCGCTAGACGCATTAAAAAAATTACATGAATTAAAAGAAAAAGGTCTAATATAAAATTATGGGGAAAATAAAACTATTATCAGAAACATTAATTAATCAAATCGCTGCCGGAGAGGTAGTGGAAAGACCATCTTCGTGTGTTAAAGAATTAATTGAAAACAGCATCGATGCGGGAGCAAACGAAATAGTTATTGAAATAAAAAATGCCGGGAAAGATTTGATAAAAATAACTGACAATGGTTGTGGAATGGATAGAGAAGACGCGGAAATGGCTTTATTGAGACACGCGACCAGCAAGATAATAGCTGAAAAAGATCTTTGGAATATCGCTACTATGGGATTTCGCGGAGAAGCTATTGCTTCTATCGCTTCTGTTTCAAAAATGATTTTGAAAACTAAAACGCGTGATAATAATGCGGGCACTGAAATCGTTTGTGAGGGCGGAGAAATAAAAACAATTCAAGATTGCGGAATGAAGGATGGAACACAAATTGAAGTTTGTGATTTGTTTTACAATACGCCTGCTCGAGAAAAATATTTGAGAAAAGATACGACTGAACTTACAAATATAATTGCGACTGTTAACACAATCGCGCTCGCTCACCCCGAGATAAGTTTTAGGCTTATAAACAACGATAAAATCCATTTTGATTTACCGAAAACTGACGACATACAACGCAGAATCGCTGATATTTTCGGGAAAGCTACTATGGACGCTATGATACCAATTTTTTATGGAGGAAGTGATTTCAAAATCAATGGTTTTATCGGAAAACCTGTCATCGCAAGAGGCGATTCTAAACATCAATATATTTTTGTAAATAGAAGACCGATCCAACATCATTTGATCGCGTACAAAGTGAAAGAAGCGTTCCATTCTATGTTGATGGAAGGGAAAAAACCTGTATTTATTATGAATATCGAAATTGATCCGAGCTTGATAGATGTAAACGTACATCCACGAAAAACAGAAATCCGATTTGAAGACGAATCAATGGTTTTGAGAACAGTGTTTGGCAGTGTAAATACCGCTTTGGACAGCCATAATTTAGTACCAAAGGCATACACGGAAGCGTCGAGATATATGTCCGATAAATTTCCTCAAGATCACGCGGGATCTTCATATTCTGGAGGGAACTACGGTGCAGATTTTGCGAGTAGTTCTACGGAAAATTTTGGAGTTGATTTACCCGAGAAAGTTGGAGGTGATTTCAGTGGCAATTTCGGAGGCAATTTCAACGGGGATTTTTCACGATTGATTGGGCGCGAGCAATCGTCTTTGGAATTGGGAGATGAAAAACTCGGGATGAAAGCTGTCACTCAAGTCGCTAATTCCTATATCATCGCACAAAATAACGATGGACTTGTTTTGGTTGACCAACACGCCGCACACGAAAGAATCCGATACTTTGAATTAATGGATCAATTCATTTCACAACAAAAAAGAATTCAGCCGTTACTCGTGTCACAGGATCTCGAACTTACATTTGATGAAATTGAAATCTTGAAAAGCAACCTTGAAATCTTCTCGGGTCTAGGATTTGAAATAGAAGAAGGACCTTCTAATACTATGACGATTTATGCCGTTCCTGCGATGCTTTCATCCGAGGATATAAATGATGTTGTTCACGGAGTTTTAACTGATATTTCAAAAGAAAAAATACCTTCAAACGTACAAGGCAAACGCGAAGCTGTTATTCATTATATGGCTTGCAGAAGCGCTATAAAGTTCGGACAAAAACTCAACCTCCCTGAGATGGATTCGTTGATCGAACAAATGGAAAAGATCGATCGTCCTTATACTTGTCCGCACGGAAGACCGACTATGATCACATTGAGTTTCGACGAACTGCAAAGAATGTTTGGCAGAAAATAATTCTAATCTTGCCCATTCTAATCTTGTCCGAGGACTACTGAAAAGTTTCGATCGTATGCGAGATTTGTCGCAAAAATAATTTTATTTTCGTCTGAGATTCGTCCGGAATCCGGGTAAAAATCGTATGGTTTTATGTCGTCGATTCCATCTTGGAACTTGATCGTCTTTGTAAGGATCGACCCTGCGCTTC
>CAYURU010000082.1:0-517 GCA_964447085.1 uncultured Candidatus Peribacteria bacterium
GTGTAAAAATATATGAAATAGATAAAGAATCTCCTTTTTATAAATATGGATTAAGAGCGAATGATGTGATCGTTTCTGTGAATGGGAAACAAGTTTATTCCGTTAATGATTATCTTGAGCTGACTGACGGCATAAATGAAGCGGTATTTACAATATATAGAGATGGAGAAAGACAAGATTTTATAATACCTGTTAGTTCAAATAAGAAGGTTATCGTGAGTGGTGTCGTGAAAGATAAGCCTGCCTCAAATGCAGGAGTTTTGGACAGAGATGTGATAGTTTCTGTTAATGGTAAAAAATTTAATCAGCCTGAAGATTTAGTTAAATTTATTGAAGAAAATGCAGGACAAAAACTGCTTTTTGCAATCAATCGTGATGGCGTTGAAATTTACAAAGAAATTACGCCTGAAGATGGGAAAATAGGGGTTTATTTGGCAGGGCTTTTTACTCCAAGTTCAAGTGGATTTAGCTTGTATGATTCCGATCAATTGACGTCTGTTACCAGCATAGTTAATGA
>CAYURU010000082.1:527-4325 GCA_964447085.1 uncultured Candidatus Peribacteria bacterium
CTTTTTATACTGCGCCTTATTATGCGTTCAAAGAAGTGTATAGAACTGCGAAGATTACAGGTGTTATGTTTGTTGATATGGTGAAAGGGCTTATAACTTCCGGAGAGATTTCTGAAAATGTTTCCGGCCCTGTAGGAATAGCGAAAATGACAGGCGATTTTGCAAGAGCAGGGTTTATTCCGTTTATTCGTTTCATTGCGCTTCTTTCTATCAGCTTGGGTGTTTTGAATATTTTGCCTTTCCCTGCGCTTGATGGAGGAAAGCTTTTATTTATATTGATAGAACTTATTTTGGGACGACCTGTTCCATCTAAGTGGGAGAATTATGTTCATATGCTTGGATATGCGCTTATAATGCTACTTATTATCGTTATAACGTATCAAGATATACTGAAAGCTATTGCGTAATTTATTAAATTTGAAGAGTGGTTTTGTGTTTGCAAAGCCACTTTTTTAAAATTCGTTTTTTTTGATATTGCCAGGTTGTCCAATTTGTATTTTGAGAGGAGTTGAAGTTGAATGAAGAATGTATTTAAATATATATATTTTGACAACATATTGTGTTTTGGTGAGGGGAAATCTCTATATGTTGATTGGTGAAAAATGGCTATTTGAAGGCTTGAATGGGGGCGAAAATACGGTTAATATTGCTCTCGCATTTTGAACTTTTTAGGGATTTTCTAGGGCGTTAGTTTCGATACTAACGATTCTAAAAAGTTTGGGATGAGGACTTCGATCGATGGGGATCGATTTGGAGTCAAAACAACAGTTTGCCGATGAGTGTTGGGGAACACTTTTAAGTCGGATTAATTGTTTGGGTTTAGTCAATTGGGGCATTTATCAACTTAAGTATAATTATTTTCCATGTTAAACAAGGAACTTTGGGTACAGGTTTTGACTCGTATAGAGCCTACGATAATGAGGGCTCACTTTGTTACGTGGTTTCAGAATACAATAGCAAAAGAAATTAAAGATGAAGTTGGTGCAAGAGTATTGGTAATTGCTGTTCCAACTGTGTTTGCGAAGGATTGGATCGTTCGCAAGTATCAAATAAAAGTTTTACAGGCTGTGCAAGAGCTTGATTCTTCTATTACAAGTATAGAATTTGTAGTTGAACCTAAATTGGCTGACAAATCTGATACGAGTGGAGTTGATGTTTCAAAAATTACTTCTGAGCCTGAGAAAAAAGCTAGAAAAGTTCGAGGTAAGAATGAAATAGATCTTGGGAATGGAGTTCGAAGTAAGATGTTGAATTCTAGATATACTCTCGATAGTTTCGTTGTTGGTAAAGAAAATAGACTCCCTCACGCAGCGGCTCAGGCGGTCGCAAATATGCCGGGTGGAATCTACAATCCTATGTATATTTATGGAGGAGTCGGACTTGGGAAAACACACATTTTGCAATCTATCGGGAATGCAATCTTGAAAGATGATGAATCCAAAGTTGTACGTTATGTAACAGCAGAGAGATTTGTGAGCGAGGTTGTGGACGCTATCAAGAATCGTGAGATGCCGAAGTTCAAATCGCATTATAGAGATGTGGACGTTTTACTTATTGATGATATTCAATTTTTTGCAAAGAAGGATTCGAGCCAACAGGAGTTTTTCCACACGTTCAATGAATTATATGACGCAAATAAACAAATCGTTTTAACTTCAGATCGTCCACCATCAGAACTCGATGATCTCGACAAGAGACTTACATCAAGATTCTGTATGGGAATGGTGACAGAGCTTCTTCCACCGGAATTTGAGACTAGAATCGCTATTTTACAGAATAAATGCATGGAGGCAAATGTGATTGTGGATCCTGAGGTTTTGGAATTTATTGCGGCAAATGTGACTACTAATGTTAGGGAATTGGAGGGCGTTTTGAGACAGGTCGTACTTGAGGCTGAACTTGAAAATAGAGTTCCTACAATCCAAAGCGCTGCTGATATTTTCAAAAAACTTTACAGAGCGAAAGAAATTATCGGTTATGATATTGAAAGACTAAAAATGGATCGTTCAAAACTCACTTCACGTGATGTTATGGAAGCAGTTGCTTTGTATTATAGAGTTCCATTAACAGATTTGCTTGGCGAAGCTCGTAAGAAAGAAATTCTTCTTCCACGCCAGGTTTGTATGTACATTATCAGACACGAACTTGATGAGTCTTTTGAGAAGATTGGCGAGGATTTTGGTGGCAAGATGCATACAACTGTTATCAATTCTTGCAATAAAGTTTTGAAAGCTTTGAAAAAAGATAGTAGAATTGTTCGCGATATTAACGCAATCAAAAAAGAGATCGGTTTATAAAGCGAAAATATGGGTGATAGGTACTACTATGATTACCGAGGAGGGGGTAGGGCGAGAGGACGTTCCACAAAATGGAATTTTTTCTTCCCGTTTTTGCTGTTGATCATAATTGGTGTTGTTTTAGTGTTGGCTTTTCAATTGTTTAGAGTCTTTTTCCCTGTTTCTGAGAAAGATGCGGTTTATATGTATGTTGCTAACGGAAGTGCTTCTATTAAGATTTGGGGGACTAACGATTTTGCGCGAGCTTATAGCGGGACTCAGGTTTTGCAGGGAGATGAAGTTATGACTTCCAAAGATTCGAAAGTTGTTGTGAAAGTTTTTGATGGGACTTTGATTAGATTGGCGGGCGATACGCACGTTACTTTTAATGAAATTTTCTCTGATGGAGGGAAAAATGATGTTCAAGTTATTTTGCACGAAGGTGAAGTTTGGATAAATAAAACTCAGGCAACTTCTTCTGGAACGGAATTTATTTTGACTGTTGGAAATTTGAATGTAAGTCCTATTGGGACGGTTTTTGATGTTGAAAAGAAATCGGGAGCTGATGCAGTGAGGGTGATGTATGGGACTGTAAGTATAGATGTAAATAGTCAGGATGGCGGAACTGCTGTTGATCATATTGATGTGGAAGAGGGGAATGAGGCGACTTTTGATCAAGAAAAAATGGCGAAATTCTGGGCGTTTCAGGCGCCGAATGTTGTGACGCCATTGTCTGAGGATTTCAAAACGAC
The DNA here is from genome assembly GCA_964447085.1 of uncultured Candidatus Peribacteria bacterium. Classification (GTDB taxonomy): domain Bacteria; phylum Patescibacteriota; class Gracilibacteria; order UBA1369; family LOWO2-01-FULL-3; genus DAONBD01. Next base: position 3,556 of record CAYURU010000082.1, read on the forward strand.
CCCGTGGTATGCGTGGAATGTGGTGGAAGATGAGGCGCCGACTGATTTTGCTGCTTCATCTGAAGCTGAGGAAGCGGGGGATAAACTTCCTGTGAGTGGAGAACTTCCTTTGAGTGATGAACTTCCTGCGAGCGGAGAAATGGAAACTGGTGTTGCTGATGTTGACGGAGGTGTGTCTTCCGAAGATGGAGGTGTTTCTGGGACTACTACTATTCTTCCAGACGACGCGGTTACTTCTGATGCAACTTCCAGTGTTACTGATGTTACTGATACTCACGATACAGTTGCTCCTATTTCTTATGGATCTTTAACTACTCCAAAAGTTCTTACTATTAACGGAGTGTCTTATACCGCTTCTCAATTAGAAACTGGTGTTGCTGTGGATACTGTGGTTGTGAAAGTTGAAGGCGAAATTACTGGAGCCGAGAAAGTTTTTGTTAATTCTTATCAACTCCAGAAGTTCGTTCCATCTTCAGGTAAAGAATCTTTTATTTACTGGGCAAATGCAAATTATACGAATATGAAACCTGGCGAAAATACTTATACTGTCTACGGAGTTTCTCCTGATGGGACGAAATCTCCGATTGTTACTTTTAAGTTAATTTATACTCCAAAAGAAGAGCCAAAAGTTCAAGAGACACCTGTTTCCTCTACCGAGTCGGCAGTCAATGAAGTTTCTACCGAGAATAGCCCTGTGGTGGACAGCTCTACTTCAACCCCTGAAACTTCCGTCTCATCTGATTGACAAAAATCTAGTAAAGCCGTATAAT
>CAYURU010000083.1:0-4278 GCA_964447085.1 uncultured Candidatus Peribacteria bacterium
AATTCTCAAGCCGGGAGGTGTATTTATATTCACAAATATAAACCAGCGTCACCCACCAAAATTAAAACTTTCACAGGTATCAAAAATTGTTATAAAATCTTTTTACCATATACCGCGACATGTAATTGAGTCTCTCGAACATTCATTTTTCAAAATAGACAAAGAACTTTTTGTAGAGGAAGATGGTGTATGGATAAATCAAATAATCAAAGCAACAAAAACTTAATTAAGATAATAGAAAATCATGTCTATTTTATATAAATCAAATGTAATTTCAGTAGGTTCACTTGCTCCCAATTTTCTTCTTCCGGACCAGAACGGGAAAATGCATTCTCTAAAACAATACGCAGGGAAAGTTGTACTGCTTTATTTCTACCCAAAAGACTCAACTCCGGGATGCACTCTGGAGGCCTGTACGATCCGCGATTCATATGACGAGTTTATCAAAAACAAAATTGTAGTTCTTGGGGTAAGTACCGATTCAATAGAAAGCCACTCTAAATTTATACAAAGATTTTTATTACCATTTACACTTCTTTCTGATGTAAAAAAAGAGGTCGTTACTTTGTATGGCGTTTTTGGTAAACAAAAATTTCTAGGACGCGAATATATGGGGACAACTCGCTCGTCATTTTTGATCGATCGTCAGGGCAAAATTGCCAAAATCTACGACAAAGTAAAACCTTCCGAGCACGCCGAAGAAGTCTTAAGAGACGCCGCTAGTATTTAGCAAGCGCATTTATCTAGCGCATTTACCGACAGTCTTTAGGCGAGATTCCCAATTCTAGCCAACAATTTTCTTCATTTTCTTCATCATTTTTTCGTATTTTTCATCTGTTTCGTGTGTATAGCCTTTTAAATGAAGAAGCCCGTGCGTGAAGAGATTTAAAATTTCAGTAGATGGTTTTATTCCATCCAAAACAGCGTTTCTTGTGGCAACTTTTTCACAAATATAAATTTCCCCATAATCAAAAGTAAGTACATCAGTAGGACCGGTTCCCCCTTTCCAAGTTTCGTTCAACTCCTGCATCCTTTTTTCGCCTATAAACACGAGCGTAACCCCAAACCCGCGTGGAGCTCGTTCCATCTTCAAAAACCGCTCAAAAACCAAGCCAAGAGCTTTGCGTGGCACTCTAAATCTGCGGACCTCATTAAATATTTTTAATTTTTCCATAGTGTGTCATAAATTTCCCATTCATTTTCATCCGTAGTCCAGTCGGCATACACAGCGATACCTGTGAAATTTTTGTGGTTGGCACGAATATCATTTAGTCCATTCAATACTCCGATTAGTGCATTTCCAACATTTTCGATTTTCGGATTAAATCCGTCTTTTTTTTCATCATAAGAAGGAATCCCTACATAAAATTCAGGACCATCGATCAAATCCGTAAGCCATATCACCTGCTCTTTCACAATCCATCTATATTTCCAATCAACATCAACTCCTGTGTCATAAACCATTACCACAATTTGATCGGCGTATTCGGAAACATTTTTATAATTAACTTCAGTATTATAGTTCTGTAAATTCAAAAATCCTGAACTCAGCCACACAAAAGAGTGTGGAATAAATTCCGCCAAAGCAACGGACAAAATAGGTCTTCTATCCATCCCATCAAAAAGCTCGCGAGTTTCTTTTAATAACAAAATAAAATCTTCATCTTCATCCCAAACAGGCTCTATATCATATTGCACGCCGTCCATTCCGACCATCCCCGTAAATATCGTACACATCTGCAAAATATTATGTCGAACTTGAGCGCTGGAAAGATTTATTTTATTTCGCACTTGCCCCATCCACGCGATCACTCTCATATCCGGATCCGCGCTCTTCACCATATCAACAAAATTTACAGCTTCGCTATAAACCTCAGGAGCTATTTCGCCAGTTTCAGAAATAGGACCAACGTGCACGAACAGAGTGTTTATATCGTGAGATTGAAATCGTGCAACGAGAGTTTTTATCTCAATATCACTTTTTTGCCAATTCGCCCATTCATGAGCGATCCAAACAGCATTTTTCTTTTGATTAAAAAACTTGCCGGACTCACTTGCCTTAATCCCGATTACAAAAATCCAAAACAAAATAGCAACAAGCAGAATTAGTCCGCTAACAGAATAGAAAATCAATTTTTTATTCTTTTTTTTCATATTTATTGACACTTCAACATAATTTTTAGAACTCCATCATATTTTTTGCGCTCTGTAGTATTTTTTTAGTGTCCTAGTCACTATTAAATTTTCTAACCATTTCGTAAACCACAGTACTAAAAGCCGCTTCAACATTCAACGATTCTTTTATCCCGTGCATAGGCACAAAAACGACCTTATCACATAAATTCAAAACCTCTTGAGAAATCCCCTCGGTTTCGTGTCCGAAGACCAAAGCGATCGGGAAGTTCACATTCGCATCAAAATAATTTTCAGCTCCTTTGCAAATTTCCACTCCGACTATTTGAACTCCACTTTTTCGCAGGGATTTTATTACATCAACAGCTTCTTCTTCATATTCCCATTCAACTGATTCTTCAGCTCCGAGCGCAGTTTTGCTTATTTCTTTTAAATTTCCATCAACCGGTTGTCCGGTGATTCCACAAAGAAATATTTTTTCCACACCAGCCCCATCTGATGTTCGAAAAATTGCACCTACGTTATAAAGGCTCCTTATATTTTCAAGAATGATGTAAATAGGAAATTTTTTTCTCATAATTACGTTTGACCTATAACACTTAAGGTTCTGTCTATCAATGCAGTCATTTCATTAACAGTCAGAAGATCATCAGGCCTGAAATACCTTCGGTCATCAATTAACCAGTTGTCATAGGCGTAATTGGCAAATCTAGGATACCACCAGTTTCCAGGAATACTGGAATCCACATCTTGATAAGAACTACGTTGAGTATAAAGAGCGGAAGGATCTCCAAGTTCACTAACAAGTTCAAATTTATACATTGGTTTTACAAGCTGATTTAGACCAAGCATAATTTTTAAAGCTTGTATTCTAGTGATAGGACTTTCAGGTTTAAAAGGCGTATTAAATTCACTCGCATTTCCACTAACAGCTCCTAACAAAGTGGCTACAGTGATAGGTTCGTAATATTTACTGTTCACGGGGACATCAGGATATAAAATTATATTAGGATTCAACTTGATTCCATCAAAATTAGACATTCCCATAAATGTGAAAAAACAAAATTCTCTGTGAAGATAACAGTCATCTATAAAATCTTTTCTTTTTTCTTTAATGTTAAACTTTTCAACCACAGCTGAAACAAAGGCTCCTCTAGTGATGGGCTCATCTCCAGGCTCAGGTTTTGTTATAAGTTCGCCGAAAGGCGAAGAGTGACCCAAAAGTATAGTAACTTTTCCGTTACTAGATTCAGACAATTTTCCAGTTTGAGCATCGTATCTATCTGCATATCTTGAAGAAACAGCAATATCATCATAACCATCATTATTGTAATCAAGAATTGTAAGTTTTGCTCCGAACCAATCATCTGGATAATCTCCCCTAACCAGAGAAGTAAATTCATCGTTTTTTACATTAAAAGGCATCCTATTCGGCAACGCCCCTTTATAATAAAAATAAAGTTCTCCAGGGTCAGAAGCTTTTTGAATCCCTATACCGGGCGCTCCGATTACAAAATCATTTTTCCCATCCATATTAAAATCCCCTATTCCCAAGTCAGCGCCCAAGAAACTATCACCGCGCCCTCCTATAAATCCATAATCAGCATTATCAAAAGTTACATTAAAAGGCATTCTAGTTATGCCATCTTCTTCAAGTTTTCCAAAACTTTCCCTTCCATAAAGTATATAAGAAGATCCGCGCTTAGTCCTGTTGGCATAAGGAAAAGAAGAAATCATTAGATCAGAATATGTATCTAAGGTGATATTTTTTGAAGTCATAGAAAATCCAAACCATCCATATTCCTCTGACCCCTCAAGCACATCATCCTGAAGATTCACATATTTTTTATATCGCCTTGTTCCTGAATACAAATATACTTTTCCAACCTGTTTTCCAGCATCTCCATCAGAGAAATACGCAGAGATAGCTATATCGGCAAAAGTTCCACGAATAAAATTATTTACCTCAATGGCAGATCCAAATCTTTCACCTTTTTCATGTCCAGAAAAAATCACATTAGCATCCCTCTCACCAAATAATTTTATGCAACTATCGACAATGTCCATATTCTGTCTAAATCCAAAATAACCATATACGTTTCCAGTTTTTTCATTATTTGTCGACTCGGTAGACACTGCAAAAGG
>CAYURU010000084.1:0-4193 GCA_964447085.1 uncultured Candidatus Peribacteria bacterium
GAAGTAAGTTGTATTGGATGGCTTGATGTGGAATAATGCTCGAAGAAAAAGCATTTAAATTTAAACATATGTCTGATATTTCCAAGAGAATTGCTGAAAATTTACTGAATAAAAAGGCTGTTATGGTCAAAATGGATCCGCCTTTTACTTGGGTGAGTGGAATTAAATCACCTGTATATTGTGATAACAGAAAGATGATTTCTTTTCCTGCGGAGAGAGGAGCTGTTGTCGATGCTTTTGAAGAAGTTTTACGCGCGAGAGTGGCAAATGGAGAAATGGAAATGCCTGATGTCATAGGTGGGACTGCGACTGCAGCGATACCTTGGGCGGCGTTTTTGGCTTATAAAATGGGATTACCGATGGTTTATATTCGTCCTGAAAAGAAGGAGCACGGTGCCGGAAAACAGGTCGAGGGAATGCTCGAGGCTGGCCAAAAAGTTTTGATAGTTGAAGATCTTATTTCGACTGGAGGATCAAGTGTGAAAGCGGCTGAAGCGGTGGTAAATGAAGGAGGAGTTGTCACTGATATTTTTTCAATTGTGAGTTGGGAGTTGCCAAAAGCAATTTCTGCTTTTGAAACGGCTGGTTTGAAATTCACAAATTTAACAGGATTTACGGACATTATCGGATTGGCTAGGGATAGAGGAGATATCACTCCTGAGCAATATGACATCGTTATGGATTTCAAAAATGATACGGCTGCTTGGGGAGGCAAACACGGATTTTAAATTATTAAAACTTTAAATAAATTAAATATGCAGAAACATTTTGCCGACAGGCTTATAGAGGCTATCAAGAAAAGAGATAGTGCTGTGTGTGTCGGATTGGATCCAAGACTTGATAAAATTCCTGAATTTATAAGGGAAAAAGCTTTTAAAGATCCTGCGAATTTGGGGAATCCTTTGAAGGCTGCGGCTGAGGCTCTTTTGGAGTTTAATAAGGGAATTATTGACGCTGTTTGCGATGTTGTTCCTGTTGTGAAGCCACAAGTGGCTTTTTATGAAATTCTTGGATATGAAGGAATGCGTGTGTATGAGGAAACTTTGGATTATGCGCACGAGAAAGGATTGATGACTATTGCTGATGTGAAAAGAAATGATATTGGTTCGACTGCCGAGGCGTATGCGGATGCGTATTTAGGAGAGACTAAAGTAGAAGAGGAAAGTGTGAGAATTTTTGATGCGGATAGTGTGACCGTGAATCCATATTTGGGGAGTGACGGAGTGAAACCGTTTGTGAAAGTGGCGGCTGAAAACGGAAAAGGTTTGTTTGTTCTTGTGAAAACTTCAAATAAATCTTCGTCAGAATTACAGGATTTGTTTGTATATGATGATGTTGCAAAAGGAAAAGATGCGAAGGCTTTGTACGAAATTATGGGGCATTATGTGGATAGTTGGGGAGCTGATGAAATAGGGGAAAGCGGATACAGTTTGATGGGCGCTGTCGTTGGTGCAACTCATCCAACTCAAGCGAAAATTCTTCGAGAAATTATGCCAAATAATATTTTCTTGGTGCCGGGTTATGGCGCTCAAGGAGGTACTGCTGAAGATGTGCGCGTTTGTTTTGATGCAAACGGTCTTGGTGCTGTAGTAAATTCATCACGCGGAATAATTTTTGCTTATGCGCAGGATGGTTCTGATTATGATGAAAAAGCATATGCTGAAGCTGCGCGCGATGCTGCAATAAAGATGAATGAAGAATTGAGGAGAGTTGTTTAAGGAAGTGTTTTGTGGTATAATTGTCTGATTGTTTGATAATTATTTTTACTATGTCTGAATTGGATTCTCCAAAAACTGGAACAACAGATGAATCTAAAGATTCTTCGAATGTTATTAACGATGTGACTGCGTCCGCTCCTGCTGCTGCTGTTGTCTCCGCTTCTGTAGGAGATAGGGGTGATCTCGCTAAAGATGTCACAGGGGCTGTTTCTAATACTAATGAGCGATCTTCTTCACTTGAGCGTAAGGTTGCAATAGAAAGAAATTTTAAAAATCTACCTAAGATTGCTGATATAGTTGGAGGGATTGATCAATTAGATTTGGCTAAACTTGACGTTAGCGTTCTAATTAAATTAGAGGATGAATATCCGGGAATTCTTTTGTATGCTTTTACAGATGTGATAGGAACTTCCACTGTTATTGACTTTGCAAACTGGGATTCTTATAAAAAGCCTGTTGCTGGTCAAAAATTGCTTGTGAATTTTCGTGGAAATGAAGCTGCGAATATGAAAATTGGTGTTGCTGATTTTATGCCTCCTGCTGTTAGATGTGTGACTATTGAATCCGAAGGAGTTGCTCGTACTAGTAAAAGAAGGATTGGGTTGAAAGGGCGAAATATGGATGGTAATGGATTTTATGATGAAGCTGGTTATATGCCGGTTTTTTCTGGTGATACTATTATAGTTGGGGGAGTTGTTGATGCTGAAAAAAATATTGATTTGAATTACGAGAAACCATTCTTAACTAAAAAAGCTGATGGATCTGAAGTTTTAGACGAAGAATCTTATGCAAAATATGCTGCTACTTTGAATCAAGAAAATGGAGAGGCTAAAAAAGATAAAGAATTTATTGATCAGGCTATAAAAATTAATCCTAATTTAGCTAGAAGAAAAGGGCTTACTGAAGAAGAGTTTAACGCTATAGAATCTAGAAATACATCTTCTGGGTTAAGTGCTAATATAGTCAAGTTTGCTATCGCTGTAGCTAGAGATCCATATGGCCTCGGACTTAGAGATGCTTCTTGTTGCTGGGATTGGGTTAATAAAATTTATAAAATGGCTGGAGTGGCCGGCGGAAAATATCTTACAAAGGAGGCTTTCCCAAGATATACGACCAAATATCCTGGCAAAGATTGTAAAGCTGGTGGCGGTCCGGGTGAGTCTTATGCTACGGAAGCTCAATATGATATGATTAGTCCTGGGGATTGGATTTTCTATAACAATAGAAATAAGGCCGATGCCCACGGAAATCATAGTGTTCTTTTTATTGAATGGATTGATAAGGATAAAAAATTAGCAAGAGTAGCAAGCGGTAGTGCTGGGATTCCATGGCATGTACATAAGAGACCTGTTGATTTTAATGATATGCCAATGACTTATTTGGGAAAACCTTATGCTTCTGTTGCTGTTTTGCCTACGGTTGAAGACGCAATCGCTGGATTTTATGGATCTAGAGGTGGTCAACCAGATTCTGCCATTGCTTAAGAGTGAGACGTTCCGGGCGGGAATCTTGGAGGTTTAATTTTTTTAGTTGAGCGAGATGGGACCTAAGCGTATTTGATAGTTTTTTCCGTTTGCCTGTGAAGGCTCTTTTCGCGAGCGACAGGATCGCGTCTGGATTTTTGTATAAAGTTTTTTTGTGTGTTTCCAGATGTATTACTGCTGAATCGACTTTTGGCGCTGGGGAAAATGATCCTGCTAAAACCGTGAATTCAAAATTTGGTTTCGCATAAATTTGAGTCGCGAGCGAAAGAATTGAATGCATCTCTTTTGGGAACTGTGCTGTTTGTGCGCATATTTTTATTGCGACTTCTTTTTGGACTAAGATCGTTGTTGATTTTGGTGGATGAGCTGATGTGAGAAAATGCGAAATCAACGGAGAAGTAATGTAGTAGGGAATGTTCGCGACGATTTTGTAGCTTTCCCCAACGGTTTTTGTGTTTGCTGTGAATTTGAGAGCGTCTTCGTTTAGTATTGTGATTTTTCTTAAATCTTTTTCACTCAACTCGTTTTCAAGATTCTTTTTTAATGTTGGAATGATGGATGTGTCGAGTTCTATGGAAATGACTTTTTTTGCGTGTTTTGCGAGTTCAATAGTGAGAATGCCAAGTCCTGGTCCGATTTCAAGAACCGTATCTTTGTTAGTTATTTTCGCTGATTTTACAATCTTATTAACGACGTCTTTTGATGTGAGAAAGTTTTGGCCGAGATGTTTTTTTGCTTTTACTTGCATTGCGTTTAATTGTTGGTGGAATATTTAACCGATTCTTATTAATTTTATTCTGTCTGCTTTTCCGCTTATTATTTCAACGTTTTCTTTTGGGACTGAAAATTCTTTTGCTAAAAACTTAATAAGTTCCGCGTTTGCTTTTCCTTTTTCCGGTGCTGATTTTACACGAATTTTGTATGTCAAAACTTCGTCTCCGTCTATTGATTCTTTTAATATTTCCGCTATTCCTTGAGTAGGACTTTTTGG
>CAYURU010000085.1:0-4082 GCA_964447085.1 uncultured Candidatus Peribacteria bacterium
TTTGTCTATCAGTGGGTACGGGCAGTACGCGGTGACATATGAGTTTTTGGCTTTCTTTAGCATTGCCGCGGATATGGGGCTTTTTACGATTGCTATCACCGAGATGTCGAAAGATGAAAAAAGCATCCCGAAAATTATTGGGAATATATTAACCCTTCGTACGCTTTTCGTGGCCGCGACGATGCTTGTTGCTATTGCATCGGTTTTTATAATCCCGACTTATGACGGGACACTGATTCCGCTTGGAGTTTCAATAGCAACTCTTTCAATATTTTTTACGATCACGAACGGAACTATCACCTCGGTTCTTCAGGCAAAACTCAAGATGCAATTTGCTACGATCGCCCAAATTATAGGGAAAGTTGTTATGATTTTAGGGATGATGTTTGTGGCTTTTTATATGGATAAATCCGATTTGCCAAAGGCTTTTTGTGGGATGATTATTGCGGGTGTTATTGGTAATTTTGCAATGCTTTTAGTCACATATACACAAGTGCGACGCATCACTCCTTTGGTATTTCACCTGGATAAAAAATTCTGCACACAAGTCCTTAAAAAATCTCTTCCCTACGGCGTCGCCCTTATACTTAACACGATTTATTTCCGTATAGACTCAATTCTTTTGTCTATTCTCAAAGACGCGGAAGAAGTTGGTATTTATGCTGTTGCGATGCGTATTATCGACGCAATAAATGTTATTCCATTATTCTTTATGAATTCGGTTTTGCCTGTCCTCACACGCTCGATGTCCGATCACAATACCGAAAAATCCAAAACAATAATTCGTTATAGTTTCGATTTTCTTTCAGCGCTCGCGTTTCCATTTTTAATTGGCGCATTCGCACTCGCCTATCCGCTCATATTCCTAGTTTCCAGCCCCGAATTTTTATCCCGTCTCGACGAAGGTTTTTATGGCTCCGACATCGCGCTCAAGATTCTTATGTTCGCGATGGCTCTCCAATTTCTCTCGACATTATTTATGTTTATTCTTCTCTCCCTCGACAAGCAAAAAAAGATTCTCTATATCAATCTCGCGGCGGTTATCTTCAACATCATTGCGAACATAATAATAATTCCATACTACGGCTTCCGCGGTTCCGCTTTTATCTCGGTACTTTCCGCCGCAATTATATTAATTCTTTCCGCAAAAACCGCTTACAAATATTTCAAATTTTCTCTCAATTACAAATCCACAATTAAAATTATTTTGTCTTCGATAGTGATGGGAGTTTTCGTTTATTACGCTCAGCCGATTTCTTATAAATATCTTCAAAACGCGGGTCTTTTGATTTTGATTCCACTTGCCGGCGTTCTTTATTTATCTCTTCTATTAGCCACAAAAGCTGTCACGAAAGATATGCTGAAAATGCTCAAAAAAAGTGACAACAGAGAAATTGAAAGAGTGATTCAATAGCTAAAACCTACACTTTAGGCGTATCCTCTTTATACCCGCTTGACTATTTGACTAAATTCCTGTTTAATAAACCTCTTTCACGCTTTTAGCTTAAATTTAAAATAAATAATATGGGACTTTTAGATAAAATAAGGGATCACGCAGTAGAAGTTTGCGAACAAAAATATCCAACAAGAGAGGAGGCTGCCCGATTGATAAGAAAACAAATAGATTTATTAAACGATCCGGGCGAGTGGAGGAAGTCCCCGTTTGAAATAATGGAAGAAGCAAAGGAGAAAATTTCGGAATTTTTTATCAGTGGGAGAAAAGGAGTTGATAGCGGGATGCAAGAATATACAGGTATCGGTGAAGATGATTGGATGAAAAACCCTAAATTTATCGCCACAAAAATTATGAGAAGAGTTGCTGAAATTTTAGAAAAACAACCGGAATCCAAATCAGTCTCAGCCGAATCAGATGCCATAGAGGCAAACGCAGACATATCATACGACGCGATAGAGGAAATAATTGTTGGAGAAATAAACAAAGTTGCACCTGTAGAGGCGCCAAAGGTGACCATAATCGGAGGGATGGAGATGCTGGAAATCACTATGATTGGAGCAATCTCTGTAGATGTTTATAATCAAGTAGTATCGGTTCTCGATGAAATTGGTTTATTTAAGATATTAGACGAGACGGTCTCTAGGAATAATCTTAGAAATTTGCCAACAAAAACCCTTCTCAGGGCGGTTTTCAAAACGAGTACAAAAGAAATAATAAACGAAGGAAGTTTATAATCTTAGATTTTATAATTTTTAGCGTTCTCTATGGACGATTTTTTACAATTCCTTCGTCCATTCGATAAATTTCTTTCCTCTGTCTTTGTAATCTTTGAATTGATCGAAGCTCGCAGCTGCCGGTGACATAACTACGACAGCAGTTTTTATAACGCCTTTGCCAGGAATTATTTTTTCACCAGTTCCAACGGATCCTTCTTTTAATATTCCGGCCGCATATTTTTTTGCTTTTTGAAGCGCTTCTTTTAAGTCTTTGCACATCACGACCAACGTCGGACTTCCTTCACCCGGCTTTAGTTTTTTCTCGGCTGTTTCTATTGCGTCCCACATTTTTTCTGAAGTGGCGCCGATCAATAAAACAACCTGCAGTGAAGGTTTAATCAAAATTTTTCTAGCCCATTCATAATAATCCAATCCTTTATCAGATCCCCCGGCGATCAAGATGGTTGGCACATCAAAAGAATCAACAGCCGCCATTGAAGTTTGAGGATTGGTTGAAAAAGAATCGTTGTAATAAGAGACATTGTTTAATTTTCGGACGAACTCAAGCCGATGTGGAAGCCCACTGAATTTTTTTATAACCTTCGCGATGACTTTATCTTTTATGCCGAATTCTTTTGCGACAGCAATTGCCGGACACACGTTTTCTATATTGTGAGAGCCAATTAAAGCTACATCTCTCACAGGCATAACCATCATAGATTGTCCGTTGCGTGAATACATTATGAGCTTGTTTGCCGTTCCATCCTCACTATTTATATACACAGCCCCTTCTTCATCCAAGCCTTTGCTCAAATCTTCTCCTTTCGGACTGATCCAAACAAGTCTTCCGCGAACTTGTGATTCATAATATTTTGAATATTCATAATCTTGATTCAATATCGCTACGTCGTCCTCATCCTGATGCAACAAAATCAACTCTTTCGCTCTCAAATATTCATCGCGATCCGGGTAATAATCCAGGTGATCGCTAGTTGTGTTTAATAAAACGGCGATATGAGGACTCTTTTTTAAATCTCCCAATTGGAAACAACTCAACTCAAGAACGACTACGTCATTCCCTTTTAATTTATCCAAAAATTCAATTGGAGAATTTCCAATATTTCCGCCTAAATAGACATGTCTTTTTTTGCCATTTTCCTTAGTCGTAATTTTAATTGCTGTTTTCTCTGCCATTTTCGCATCACTGTTTTTTTTCTCTGTACCACTTCTCTCTGTGCCACCATCTTTTCTCTCTGTGTAACCACTTCTCTCTGTGTAAACACCTTCTCTTTCTGTATAGCCACCTTTTTCAAAAGCCTCTTTCAAAATTTCATAAGTCAAAGTTGAAGTTGTTCCTTTCCCTTTCGTACCAGTTACACCAACTACGATGCATGGACAATTGTCCAAGAAGTATTGAGTTGGAGAGGTGATTTCCGCGCCAGCAAGCCGAGCTTTTACGATTTCTGGGATTAAATAAGAGATGCCAGGACTTCGGAAAACAACATCAAAATTTTCAAGATTATCTAAATAACACTCTCCCAGTTGAACAGAAACTCCATCAGGCATCTTCTCTTTTAAATGAACTCGTTGATCACAAACAGTGATGTTGTCGTATTTATGTTTCACCAAATAATCGAGCATTGCTTTGCCTTCGACTCCGTATCCCAAAACCGCAATTTTACTTCGTTGGTCCATTTATAAAAGAGGTTTAATTAAGTAGTTGTGTTGCCAGTCAATTCTAAACCAAGTTAACGAAAAACAAAAATTCATTATCGTAATCTCCTAAAATTTGGAGAAAACACAAATTTATGATACAATACTATAAACACGATAAGTAATAACAGATGAATAACGAAAAAAAAGATAAATTAACAGAGTGGATAACGAGGATTATAGAGAAAGGAGAAAAT
>CAYURU010000086.1:0-4017 GCA_964447085.1 uncultured Candidatus Peribacteria bacterium
TTTGCTATATTGCATCTCGCTCCAAAAAACTGCATTTGTTTCCCGATGGCCATAGCTGATACACAGCACGCGATCCCGTAATCGTCTCCGTAAATAGGACGCATAAGATCATCATTTTCAAATTGTATTGAACTGGATTCAACTGAAATTTTGGATGCGTATTTTTTGAAATTTTCAGGGAGACTTTTTGACCAAAGTATAGTCAAATTCGGTTCCGGAGCGGGCCCAAGATTTGAGAGTGTATGTAAAATTCTATAACTCATTTTTGTGACCATATGTTTGCCGGCACGAGTAGCTCCGTCGTGACTCATTCCCCCAAGTACACACGTTACCCAAGTAGGATCTCCGGCGAAAAGTGAATTGTATTCAGGATGTCTTAAATGTCTAACCAAGCGTAATTTAATAACAAAATCATCCACCATTTCCTGTATTTGTTCCTCCGTATATCGTCCGGATTTCAAATCTTCTTCAGAATAAATGTCCAAAAATGCGTCAATTCTTCCCATACTCATAGCGGCTCCATCTTGTTCTTTTACGGCCGCCAAATATGCGAAATAAAGCCATTGAATAGCCTCTTTTGTGTCGCTCGCGGGTTTACTTAAATCAAATCCGTACGAAGCGGCCATTGTTTTTATGTCTTTTAGTGCCTGTATCTGATCTTCAACTTCTTCTCTTAAACGAATGTTTTTTTCATCCATATATCCACATATTTCTTCAAGTTCTTCTAGTTTTTCGGTAATCAAGAAATCAATTCCATACAACGGAACTTTTCTATAATCTCCAATAATTCTTCCGCGTCCATAATTGTCCGGAAGACCTGTTATTACCCCTGATTTTCTGAGTAATTTGCCGTCTGGCGTATGGAAATTTTCCCAGTTTTTATAAACACTAAAAACACCATCGTTATGACTTCGTACATAATTGTTGAAAATATCAAGAACACGAGGACTCAACTTATATCCATAAGCTTCACAAGCCGACTCTATGAGTTTTACTCCTCCATAAGGCTTGATTCCTCTTTTCAAAGGCTTGTCAGTTTGTAATCCCACAATTATCTCCAATTTCTTGTCGATATAACCCGCTTTATGGCTTGTAATAGTAGCGACAGTTTCTGTGTCTACATCCAAAACTCCACCCTTTTTGTACTCTTTATCCAGAAGAGCTTGAACTTTCTTGAATAAATTTTTTGTACGAGAAGTTGGAGGCGTCAGAAAAGAATCGTCTCCGTAGTAAGGTTTGTATTTCTTTTGAATAAATGAACGAACGTCTATTAAAGTTTTCATAGGAAAGTTGATTAGGGACCACTTCGTACATTATATAAAGAAAAAATCACTTCGTCACCTTGAAAATAAAATAGTTAATGTGATAACTTAAATCCCTTTCAAAATAATTAAAATAACAAACTTAAATATGACATCACACCCTTCAATAACGAAATTGAATGAAAGAGATGACGGGTTAGACGTTAAAATTACAAAACCACGTCAAACACAGGAAGGTACAAAAGAAAGCGCATTACAACAAAGTCTCACAGCAAAATTAAGAGAATCTTTGAGACCAAAAACTTTTGACGATGTTCCGGGTGCAGAAATTGCGGAAGGGTTAGATTTAAAAGACGACAGGAGGATCTCTCCTCTTCCAGAAGAATGCAAAGACTGGAGATTTATGACGGCAAAATTTCAAATAGAAGATGGCGTTGATCCAAGAATCAAATATGAAGAAATAAAATCAGTTGCAGAAACATTTGGAGGATTGGTAGCGGCTATTCCGTTTAGTGATGGAACAAAAATTGAATTAATGTTTGTTTTTCCAAATGGAGTAAGCGCTAAAAACGCCGCAATAGAACTTCAACAGCTGGCAACAATAGGAATACAGAGAACAAGAGGAGTTTCTACAGGTATCATTCACGGTAATGTGATCTGGCCCGGACCAGGCGTTGCATCGGCTCAAACTCCGATTGAAATAGAAAACGACCAAGTACACGAATTCGCTCCAGCACGTTTGTTTGGAGATAAAGAGGTAGTACCAGGCGAAGCAATGAAAAAATTAAAACTTGTACCAAGCACTTTGACATCTGTAGGAGCAGTTGTGGAAATAAGAATGAGTGATTTTTTGAAAGATATAGATCCAAGAGAAAGATCAGCAATATTGAGTAAAATATTAGGGTTAGTAGAAGAAAATACTGACAGGATGCAGTGGCTCGGAGACAAATTAGTTATTTTATCCACAAGAGAAAGAGGAGCACCAATTTTAGCTTCTAAATTGAAAAAGATTTTAGATAATCACCCAAATTTAAATATTGAAGTAGTTATCTCTGAAGGAAAAATTAATTTGAGAAATTTAGGAGAGAAAAATGGTTCACCAAGAATCCCTACAAGTACCGCTTTTTCTGATACAGCAACTGCGTTTACAGGGAAAAACAGAGGAGTTTTTGCGGCTACAAAAGATGAATTTTCTAATCTTAATCTTCCACGCGGTCTCAATATCAAATCATTCAAAGAATTAGAAGGAGGAGCTATTGAGCTTATCGATTTTGAGGAAAGAAATATGGAAATTATGACGGGAGGTCCTAGAGAAATGCTAGGTAGGGACGAGGAGTTAAGAAAATTTATATCAGTAATGAGTAGATTGAAATATAATCCGGGGTTTGGAGCGTTTGCTTTGGATGGAGATCCTGGTATCGGAAAAAGTCGTTTTTTGGAAGAAATGATCAAGTATTTCAAGAAACACAATATAAAATTTAATGTATCAAAAGCTGAAGAAGATGAAAAAAGCAGAACTTATACTTTTTTGAAAAGAACATTAGGCGGATTTTTGGGAAACTTTCAAAAACAAAGAGGGAGCGAGACATACAGAGTATTAAATCAGTTTACAAATGGCGGAGAACAAGATGAAGAAATAACACAAAAAGCTGAGGCAATGTACAATTCACCGGAATTATTAATAAAAAAACTTCTCGAATTGGCTGGTACAGAAAAAAACATCTATTCAATGCTACTCGACGATATGCAGTGGTGCGATATGCCATCAGCAATCGTTATTGCAGGTTTGATAAGAAATTTAAAAAACAGTGAAACGGTAAATAAAATTTTCCTTGGACTTTCTTCTCGTGGAGATTTGGAAAAGATGCCACCTCCAATCAAACAAGCTTTGGAAGAAATAGGAGTGGATTCTGTCCATTTGGGACCACTAGCATTTGAATCAAAGGATGAATTAGGGAGAAGTTCTTCAACTGAATTGATAGAAAGATATATACTTTTATCTTTGCCGATTAACTCGATGGACGGGCAGGTTTTGCCAGGAACATTCAAGAACGAACTTGCAAAAAGAAGTGCTGGTAATCCGTTTGCGCTTACTCAAATGCTAACTTATTTACAGAACAAAGGGACTTTGTATGTGAATGATGAAGGGAAAGTTGTTGTAGAGGAAAATAAAATTGATTACGAAGAATTGGGTTTGGAATCATTAATTCAAAACAGATTAGCAAGAATGACTGAGGACGAACAACTCGTGTTCAAAGCATTGGTATTATTCAACGGGAAAATTGGTCGTAAATTATTTGAAAGGCTGTTCCCAGAGTTGATTGGGTCAGCGATGAATTTGGAAAAAGAATCATTTATTTCGACTCAGCCTACGGTCAAAATAGCCCACGATTTAATTCGCGAAGCTGCAAATAGAAAATTCAGACCAGATCCAGATTTATCATGGATGATATATGGAAAAGTCGCAGCATTATCAGGAAGTGGAGAATTTGCGGGGGAGATAGATGATGTAGTTTTATTTAAGTTAATCGCTCCAATGTTGGAAGAAAAGGATGGTGGAGACAGGGTTGGCGGAACTTTATATAAAAACGCAGCAGTACACGGAGTTAGAGCGGTTCAATTATTAGAGGGGAAAAGAAGAACAAAAGAAGCAATGGAAATGGCGAAGATTGTAAATGATATACCAGGAATGAATGACGAACAGAAATTACAACTTCTTGCTTCACTTGCTCGTCTAAATGTTAGCTTGGGAATC
>CAYURU010000087.1:0-884 GCA_964447085.1 uncultured Candidatus Peribacteria bacterium
CTCCGTCTATTGATTCTTTTAATATTTCCGCTATTCCTTGAGTAGGACTTTTTGGGATAACTTTAACTCTAATGTATCTCGACTTTGTTGGCATTGCTTAAGTTAATCTTTAAATTTCACTATCAATTTACGGACTTCTTCTATCGCTAAAATTGATAATCCTGTGATGATCACGATACCCCATTCAGTTCCTGATAAATGCATAACTCCGAGATATTTCTGAAGTATCGGAAGTTCTGTGGTTGTGTATAAAAAAGCGAAGGATATAAGTATGCTTCCCAATATATAAGGATTTCTAAATATACTTAATGAAAAGATAGAGTTGTTGTGTGAGCGCGCATTGTACGCGTTGAATAGTTGTATGGTAACTAAAGTTGCAAAAGCCATTGTGATAGATTTTATGTAGGCAACGCTTGATTTGTCGATGCTGTCTCCAAACGCCCAGCCGTATCTGTACATATTCCACGTGAAGACTCCGATTACTATTATTCCTATCGTTATCCCTATATATGTAAATCTTCCTATGAAATGTTTATTGATTATTTTTTTGGTTTTTTTTCTTGGTGGTTTTGACATTACATCTTTTTCTGAAGGTTCAATTCCGAGCGCTAACGCAGGAAGAATATCCGTTCCCAAGTTCACAACTAATATCAGTATTGCTGTTAACGGAGCGGGGAGTTGAATAATTATTGCCGAAAATATAATGAATAATTCGCCTATGTTGCACGAGAATATATAGAATATAAACTTCTTCATATTTTGATATATTGTACGGCCTTCTTCGATAGCTCTGACTATTGATGTGAAACTGTCGTCTGCGAGTATCATTGTAGCCGCTTCTTTCGATACATCCGATCCTTTATCGCTTGAAATTACTCCTGATA
>CAYURU010000087.1:894-3893 GCA_964447085.1 uncultured Candidatus Peribacteria bacterium
CCTATATCTGCGCGTTTTAAAGCTGGCGCATCATTTACTCCATCTCCAGTTACTGCAACGATTTCTCCAATGCTTTTCAATGCGTTTGTGATTTTTACTTTGTGTTGAGAACTAACACTTGCAAATATAATTTCTTTCTCCTTGTTTTTTAGAAGTTTTTCTAGTTTTTCTTCGGACATTTTGTTTAAATCTTCGCCTGTGATAATTTCGCATTGATCTGATGAAATTAAACCAATTTGTTTTGCTATTGCTGTAGCTGTAAACCCGTCATCTCCAGTAACTATATATGTTCTTATGCCTGCTTCTTTTGTAAGAGCTATGGCTTCTTTTACGTCACGACGTGGCGGATCTATCATTCCTGCTAACCCTAAAAAAGTGAGGTTATTTTCGGTGGCTGCTTCTGTGTATAAATCCTTTTCTTTTCTCGGCATTTCACGGAACGCGAATGCTATTATTTTGAGCGCGTTTCCGGCCATTTCTTTTGAGTGGGCTTCTATTTTGTCACGAAGTTCTTTTGTGAGATCAATTTTTTTGCCGTCTATCAATATACCTGTACATTTTTCCAATACTGTTTTTACTGAACCTTTCGTGAGTACCAAAATTTCTCCGCTTTGTATGTTTTTTACTACGACCGACATTCGTTTCTTATCTGAATTAAATGGTAATTTAGCTAGATATTTATAGTAATTTTCAAATGTGCGAGTTTCAAATCCGCATTTTTTTACAAACGTTAAAATAGCTCCTTCCAGCGGATCTCCTATTACATCAAACCCGTTTTCTCCTGTTTGTTTGAGGCTTGAGTTCGTGCAGAGACTACCAACTAATGAAATGTTTCTTAGCGTCTCGTATATGTTTTTTTCTTTTTCTTCTAATGTTTTTAGATCGGCTTTTCTTTTCTCTAACTCGATTGAAATAGGATCATCTCGTCCGATCGTGATTGGCTCTGAATCAGGTTTTAGTATTTGAATTTCACCTTTTGGGGAATATCCGACTCCTTTTACTTCAGCAAATAAATTGTTGAAATAGAGTTCTTTAATTGTTAATTCGTTTTGAGTTAAAGTTCCTGTTTTGTCTGACAAAATGACTGTTGCACAGCCTAATGTTTCTACTGCAGTCATTTTTTTAATAATAGCTTTTTTTGAAGCTAACCTACTGGTTCCTATTGCCAAGGCTATTGTTATAGTGGTTGGGAGTCCTTCCGGGACTGCTGCTACTGCTACCGATATTGTGAACAGCATATTGTCGATGAATCCTTTGCCTTGGAGGAAGTATCCTATAAGTAATAATATACATGATAGTGCTACTGTCAGAATTGCTATGTATGCTCCAACGCGTTTTATCTCTTTTTGTAGAGGTGTTGGATCCTGTTTTGTCGTGGTTGTTAATTGTGCAATTTTCCCAAATTCAGTTTTTTCACCGATGGCAAAAACTATTGCTTTACCGGTTCCCATCGTGACTGTCGTGCCCATAAATACTGTGTTGGAGTGTTCTATTTTAGGGACGTTTTTGCCTTTTAATGTCACTACTTCTTTTTGTACAGGAATTGATTCTCCTGTTAGTATTGATTGATTGCATTCAAGTTGGCTTGCTTCTATTAATCTTGCATCTGCTGAAATTACTACTCCTGGTGATAAAATTATTATGTCTCCTGGAACTATATGTGATGCTTCTATCTCAAGGTGTTGTCCATTTCTTATTATTCTTGCTTTAGGAGTGACCATTTTTTGTAGTGCTTCTATCGCATTTTCTGCCTTGTGTTTTTGTATGTAACTTACTGTCGCATTCAATATAACTATCCCAAATATAACTATTGCATCTGTCGTTTCTTTGAACGCGTATGCGATTCCGCCAGCTACGATAAGTATAACCACCATTAAATCAAAAAATTCTTCCAGAAAAGAAATTATTGCCGGTTTTTTTGGCTTCGTTTTTATTGTGTTTGATCCATATATTCGAGAATTTTCTTTTACTTGTTCTTCTTTCAGTCCGTCTGGGCCTGAATGAAATTCTTCATATATGTTTTCGAGTTTTTTTCTGTGCATATGCTGGGGAAAATGAGAGAAAGTGGGTTTTGATTGGGGAAAATTTGATTGTGACGGGGAGGCTGTTTGCGACGTGAAAAACTGTTTTTTATTTTATTTTTTTCATGCGCCAGTCTTTTATAAGAGCGTGATTGCCTGAGCGAAGTACTTCTGGTACTTCGTATCCCATAAAATTTTCAGGACGAGTGTAATGTGGGTATTCCTTTTTTCTTCCTAATGCTTTTGAGAATGTTTCTTCTTCAGCGGATTCTTCGTGTCCTAAGACTCCGGGAATTAATCTTACGATTGTGTCTATCATTACCATGGCGGGAAGTTCTCCTCCTGTTAGGATGTATTTGCCGATTGAATATTCTTCATCTACGAAATTGTCGCGAATTCTTTGATCAATTCCCTCGTAGCGACCGCATATAAAGATGAGTCCGTATTTTGATTTTGGAGTGCCTTTCTCTGTCGGGTGTTTTTTTCTTTCTTTCTCATCTTTTCCAGCTTCTTTAATGAGTGTTTTCGCAATTTTTTCTGCTATGCGCTGTGTAAATATTTTTCCGTCAGGAGTGAGGAATATAACAGGTCCGTGATTGAATTTTCTTATATGAAATATGGCGTCGTATAGCGGTTGGGGAGTCATAAGCATTCCTGGTCCTCCTCCAAAAATTCTTGCATCAACTTTCTTGTGTTTGTCTTTGCTGAACTCGCGAATGTCGTGGATATATATGTCTATTATGCGTTCTTTTCGAGCACGTTTTGTGATGCTTTCATCGAAATATGAGTCGAAAATTTTTGGAAAAATTGTGAGTATGTCGAAACGCATGTGTAAGAGAATTAACTTGGTAGGAAGTATATATTAAAAGGAGTGGGGAGTCATCTTTTTGTTTTTTGCGGTTTAATCCGTCTTGTACTGTTCGTAAACTTCGCGGAACGCTTGTGCGATATACTGTCTTGCGTCTACCGGAATCGCGG
>CAYURU010000088.1:0-3889 GCA_964447085.1 uncultured Candidatus Peribacteria bacterium
TTTTTCGCAATAGTGAAGCCGGTGGAGGAAGACATAATCCTGAATTTACTATGCTCGAGTGGTATAGAGTTGGTGCTGGATATGAGGAAATGATGGACGATACGGAGGCGTTGATAAAATGGCTGGCGGGTCAGCCCGGGCTAGAAAATTTTCCAGGTTCAAAAAATCTATCTCGGGATAGAAGCTGGGATCGCAAGAGTTTGAACGATCTTTTTATTGAATATTGCGGTATTAATTTAAATGAAAACAGGGAAATGGCTGAATTGAAAGATGCTGCTAAAAAGGCTGGAATTGAGAAAATTAAAGATGGGGGAACGACTTTAACTTCTGGTGAGATTATGGTGGAGGGGGAGACATTTTACGATACAAATGGTTGTGAGACTTGGGACGATGTGATGTATAAGATTTTCTTAAATCATATTGAACCAAAATTAGGATTCGAAAAACCGATTTTTGTTTATAATTATCCTGCGAGTCAGGCTGCGCTTGCTAAGAAGAATTCAGATGATCCTTTTTGGGCGGAGCGTTTTGAGCTTTATATAAATGGT
The DNA here is from genome assembly GCA_964447085.1 of uncultured Candidatus Peribacteria bacterium. GTDB lineage: Bacteria > Patescibacteriota > Gracilibacteria > UBA1369 > LOWO2-01-FULL-3 > DAONBD01. The sequence continues at coordinate 549 of CAYURU010000088.1, forward strand.
AATGAGCTTTGCAATGGTTTCTCAGAATTAACAGATTCAGTTGAGCAAAGAAAAAGATTTGAGGAGCAAAATAAGATTCGCGAGAAAGAAGGACGAATAACATTTCCTGTTGACGAGGAATTTTTGTCTAGTCTAGAATCCATCCGTCTTCCTTGCGGGGGCAATGCTTTGGGAACCGATAGACTTCTAAAAGTTTTGCTCGGAAAAGAAAAGATAGAAGATGTTATACTTTTCCCGCTTGAAAAGATGCTGTCTGACAACTAATTCGATGCTTGATAAGAAATATGAAATTCACGGTTTGCAGTAATGGTTTTCAGCGCTTGAAAAATTAATCATTAAAACTTAAAAAAATGACAACTACAACGGATATCAGGACAAATATGACAATTGTTTGGAACGGGCATACTTGGTTGGTGCAAGTTGCGCAATTTGTTAATCCCGGGAAAGGCTCGGCTTTCACTAGAGCTAAATTAAAAGATCTAAAAACCGGACAGGTTGTTGAAAATACTTTTCGATCTGGTGAAGCTGTGGAATTGGCTGAAGTAGAGAATAAAAGATGTCAGTATCTTTATAATGATGGAACGAATTTTGTGTTTATGGGAAATGATGATTATGAGCAATTTTCACTTGGGAAAGATATGTTGGGAGATGCTCCTAAATATCTTTTGGATGGGACTGAGGTTTATGCTCTTTATATTGAAGGAGTTCCTGTTTCTATTCAACTTCCACCAAAAATGGCTTTCAAAGTTATTTCTACTCCTCCTGGAGTTCGTGGTGATACTGCTTCAGGTGGATCAAAAGAGGCAACTATCGAGACTGGTGCAGTTGTGAAAGTGCCTTTGTTTATTGAAGAAGGTGAAATGATCAAGGTGAATACTGAGACTGGTGCGTATGACGGAAAGGCTAACTAAAAAATTTATTTATGGCAGACGTTTGTATCCCAGCCCTTAGATGTAAAGAATACGAAGATTTTTTTGACCAGTTTTATGAGTTTTTGGAAAAAGCTCAAAATAGTCGCGAAGAATTAAATCAAGATTTGATCCCAAGAGCACAAGAATTATTGCATGGTAATTTGAAAACTTTTTTAATTGAGCTTGGATTTGGTTCTAATGATTTTCCTGAATGGATATCTGATAATTCTGAGATGGGTGGAGATCGTAGTTTGATAATGGAAGTTGTAAGGGCTTCTGTGGCAATCACCACGCCTTTATCAAAAGTTTTTGCGTCTCGTTCACATGAAAATTTCAAAGAATATATTGGTGAATTGAAAAAATTTCTCTCTGTTTATCGTGAGTATGCCTTTGCTGTCTCTGCTTTGGATATGATGTATAGAAATGGATTTCCAAAGGATGAAGTTGCTGATTCTTTGGGATTGTCTGTTCCTGAATATCCTCAAGGATTTACTCCTGTTGCATTTAATTTTTATGAGGATAAAAAATTAGAATCTTTGGCTCAAAAATATTATATTAATTATCGTGCCGAAAAGGTTGTTAGATAAAAATCTTTATTTGATGTATCACAACATTCTTGGAATTTTTACAATAAATTGTGTTTACATTCTCAGAAATGGTACTAAACTCTTTTCTTGATTATTCCTAAAGTATTTTTTAACAAAAAAAGGAATGAACGATCATGATAATATCTTCGAATTTATATCTCAGAAAGAATTGATTGGTATTAGAAAGTTTATGAAAGGGAAGCAGACTCCTTTCTTAACGATTAGTTTAAAAAGGATTGAAAAAAATTATGATGATTTAACTAGAAATATTCCATACGCAAAAGTTTATTATGCTATTAAGGCAAATCCTGAAAACGAGGTTTTAAAGATGCTTTATAAAAAAGGATCTTGTTTTGATGTAGCGACAATATATGAAATGAATCAATTGTTTAAACTTGGTGTGTCTCCGGACAGAATGAGTTTTGGTAATACAATTAAGAAAGAGGAGGACATTGCTTATGCTTACAAAAATGGAGTTCGTTTGTTCGCAACAGATTCTAGAAGTGATGTTCACAAATTGGCGCGGCAGGCTCCTGGATCAAAAGTTTTCTTCAGAATTTTGACTGAGGGAGGTAATGCAGACTGGCCGTTGAGTAGAAAGTTTGGTTCAAATCCTGATATGGTGTTCCATTTAATCATGGAAGCGAAGAAGTTGGGATTAGTTCCTTATGGACTTTCATTTCACGTTGGTTCACAGCAAAGAGAAATTGGTCAGTGGGATACCGCTATTGCTCAGTGTAAATATTTGTTTGATGCAGCAAAGGAAGAGGGTGTTGAATTGAAACTTATCAACTTAGGAGGTGGATTTCCAACTCAGTATATTCAGCCTACACAAGATCTTGAGACTTACGCTGCTGAGATTACGAGATATTTGCACGAAGATTTCGGAGACGATTTGCCTGAAATTATTATTGAGCCAGGAAGAAGTATGGCCGGGAATGCAGGTGTTATGGTTTCCGAAGTTGTAATGGTTGCAAAAAAGTCTGTTTCAAATCAGTTTGATTGGGTTTATATCGATGCCGGTAAGTTTGGAGGATTGATTGAAACTATTGATGAATCTATCAAGTATCCAATCTATGTAGACGGTCACGATACAAATGAAGGCGGAAAGGATGTAGTAATCGCCGGACCTACTTGTGATAGTGCGGATATTTTGTATGAAAATAATAAATATAAATTCCCTCACGATGTGAAGGATGGAGATAAAGTTTTCATTCTTTCAACAGGTGCTTATACGACAACTTATAGTGCCATTTACTTCAATGGATTTCCACCTTTGAGGGCGTATGTAGTGGATGATTTCGAAACTTGCAAAGTCTTGAGCGGAGCTGAGCCGAAGAAGGTGAAGTAGTAGAGCTTGAAAATTATTTTTTATGCCTTGTAGCCCGGGCTAGAAATTTCTAATCTGGAGGAAATTCTATCCCGGGATAGAATTGTAGCGAACGCGAGATTAGTAGTGAAACTTCTTCCCTTCATATCTACTCATTTCGATGATCGTTTGTTGACCGAGGATTTCTTTTGATAATGGGTCGTCGTAGTCGGAATCATAAACGACGCGAGTGATGCCGGAGTTCAAGATCATCTTTGTACAGATCACGCATGGAAATGTGTTGCAATATAGAGTTCCTCCTTCGATGTCGATGCCAAACTTCGCGGCTTGTGTGATCGCGTTTTGTTCGGCGTGCGTGCCACGGCAGAGCTCTGCGTTTTTGCCAGACGGAATGTTGAGTTTTTCACGAATACAGCCGCCAACTTCTGCGCAATGCGGAATACCGCGAGGCGCGCCGTTGTAACCTGTAGTTAATTGCTGTTTATCTTTTGCGATCACGGCTCCTACTCGTCT
>CAYURU010000089.1:0-3872 GCA_964447085.1 uncultured Candidatus Peribacteria bacterium
AGAACCTGTCCGATGTTCATACGAGAAGAAACTCCGAGTGGATTCAATACGATATCTACCGGTGTTCCGTCTGGTAAGAATGGCATGTCTTCTTGTGCAACGACGATTGAAACGACACCTTTGTTTCCGTGGCGTCCCGCCATTTTATCACCGACTGAAATCTTTCTTGTTTGCGCTACGTTTACACGAATTTGTTTGTTGACTCCTGTTTGAAGTTCGTCTCCTGATTCGCGTGTGAAAATTTGAACATCGACAACTTTTCCTCCTTCACCTCCAGGAAGTCTCAAAGATGTATCTTTTACATCACGTGCTTTTTCTCCGAAAATAGCGCGTAATAGACGTTCCTCAGCTGTTAATTCAGTTTCACCTTTTGGTGTAATTTTACCAACCAATATATCTCCTTCATTTACGGTTGCTCCGATTCTTACTATTCCGTCTTCGTTTAAGTCTTTGAGTCTGACTTCACCAACGTTTGGAATATCTCTTGTGACAACTTCAGGTCCTAATTTTGTGTCACGAACATCTACTGTGTAAGTCTCGATATGTACTGAGTCGAAGAATCCTCTTTTTACCATTCTGTCTGAAATAATAATGGCATCTTCATAGTTGTATCCTTCCCATGATAAGTATGCGACTAGTAGGTTTTGTCCGATTGCCAACTCTCCACCTTGGATGGCAGAACCGTCTGCAAGAAGATCTCCTTTTTTAATCTTTTGATCCTTATCTACGACTACTCGTTGATGCAAGCATGTCGCTTGGTTTGAGCGTTCATATATTTGCATTTCATATGAAACTTTTTTACCGTTGTCATACAAAACTGTAATCTTATCTGCATCTACATAAAGAACTTGTCCGTCTCTTTCTGCCAAGATTACTTGGCCTGAGTTTTTAGCAGCGAATTCCTCCATACCTGTACCAATAATTGGTGTTTCCGGATGAACCAAAGGAACGCCTTGGCGTTGCATGTTTGAACCCATCGAAGCACGAGTGTTATCATCGTGTTCAATGAACGGAATCAATGCTGTTGAGATCGAAATAATTTGTTTTGGAGAAACGTCGATGTGTGTAACATCATTGACGTGTGCCAATGTAGCTTCTCCGTCTTTACGTGCTGAAATACGTTTCTGTGTCAATTGTCCGTGTTCGTCTAACTCTGTGTTAGCTTGAGCAATTACTAATCCTTTTTCACCATCAGCATCAAAGTAATCAACTTTGTTTGTGACATGGGCACGAACTTGGATTTCTTCCAAGTCTTTTATTTTTGCTGCTTCTTTTGCTGTCTTTTCATTAAATTCTACGCCAGCTTCTATTATAGTTTTTCCTGCATTTTTAATGCTTTCTCTTGAGATGTGTCCGATTGCTGATTTTCCATCATTTTTAACTACTTGAGCAACAGTTCTGAATGGAGTTTCAATGAATCCGTATTTATTTATTTTAGCGTATGAAGCTAAATGAGTAACTAGACCGATATTTGGTCCTTCAGGAGTTGAAATAGGACAGATTCTTCCGTAGTGAGATTCATGTACGTCACGAACATCAAATGATGCCCTTTCTCTTGATAGACCTCCAGGTCCCATAGCTGACAAACGTCTTTTATTTTCGAGTTCTGATAGTGGGTTCGTTTGGTCCATAAACTGTGAAAGTTGTGAACCTGCGAAGAATTCTCTCAATGCCGCTGTAATAGGGCGAGAGTTTATCAATTGAGTTGGAGTGACTGTCTCAAGATCGAGAACTGTCATTCTGTCTTTTGCAATTCTTTCTGTTCGAAGTAAACCTACTCTGAATTTGTTTTGTACCAATTCACCAACGGCACGAATACGTCTGTTTGATAAATGATCAATATCGTCAGGAGTTCCTTCGCCATTATTTAATTTGATCAAATGTTTCAAAATCAAAACCAAATCATCTACTTGAAATGTGTGGAATTTCTTTTTGTTTGGAACGTCGAGATTGAATCTCTTGTTTAATTTATATCTAGCAACTGGGCCCATATCGTATTTCTTGTAATCGAAGAACATTGACTGGATAAGGCTTTTTGCATTTTCTGGTGTAGCCAAATCTCCAGGGCGGATTTTCCTATATATATTTTGATATGCTTCTTCAACTGTTTTCGCAGGATCTTTTTCTAGTGTCCATAATATATAGTCGTGTTCGATGTCTTTAATTTCGTTTTTAAATAAATTGATGATGTCTGCGTCTTTCTCGTATCCCATTACACGAAGTAGGGAAGTGATGTGGATTTTTCTTTTTCTATCAATTTTAACTGTAATAATTCCTTTTTTGTCTGTCTCAACTTCCAACCATGCACCGCGTTTTGGAATAATTTTTGCGTTGTGCATTTTTGGAGCTTGTGCGTTTTCTGAGAAGAATACGCCTGGTGATCGAACTAACTGACTGACAACCACTCTTTCGATACCGTTGATGATGAATGTACCGCGGTTTGTCATCAATGGAATTGAACCTAAGAATACATCCTGCTCCTTGATTTCACCTGTCTCCTTGTTTACCAATTGTACGTGAACTTTTAATGGAGCTTCGTAAGTAATGTTTTTTGCTTTTGCTGTTTCGGCATCGTATTTAATTTCACCCATCTCGTGATCAAGGAATGTTAACTCAAGTTTCTTGTTTGAAAAGTCTGATATAGGGCTGATTTCGTCCAAAAGTTCTCTTACGCCTTCTTCCAAAAACCATTTGTATGAATCTGTCTGCATCTCGATCAAGTTTGGCATGTGCATATTCTTGTCGAGTTGTTCAGAGAAATACTTACGTGGTGATTTGATGATGATCGGATCTTTTGATATCTCGATCTGTGAAAGTTTTACATAGTGTTCGCCATGTTTTCGTTTTTCCGTTTCTTGAGTTTTTGCTTCAGCTTTTGTTGTTTTCTTTGCAACTTTTGCAGGAGCTTTTGCGGTTTTTGCGATTGCTTTCACTTTCTTCTCACTTGTTTTAGCCGCTATCTTTTTTACTTCTTTCGCGGCTTTCTTAACCTCTTTTTTTGACATTTTCGAAACTACCTTCTTTTCTTTTTTTACTGAAGGTTTGCTTGCTTTTTTAGCTTTAGCCATATTGAAAAATTTAATGAGTCTATTTAGTGTAATGTGCCAAAGGTCACAACTCATCAATATATATTGGCGCGTGTGGTATTCTATTAGGTTTTTACTGAAAGTCAAACTTTATTTGTGGCGTTACTGAAAAAGGGTTGCAAATTATCGTTGATGTTTTATAATACTTTCCTTTTTAAATATTTAATCTCTAAAAAATGGAAGTGAAAGATACTTTGCAAGAAATAGTTGGTAGGTATGGGGATAGGGTCTATATGGCTCCAAATAGTGAAGTGTGTTTGCCAGATTCTTCTTTTAGATTTGTTGATGAAAAAGATTGCGAAGCTGTTTGTGATGCAATCAGGAGAGGCGTTCGCGATTTGTTGGGTTTTAATGTTGATACAGTGAGGGCTTTGTCCGAAAAAGAATTCCCTAGAAAAATGTATCCTGAGGATGGATCTACTACAAATATTGATTATTTCGATGAAGGCGAGTTTTCTTTATTGCAAGAAAAAACTATAAATGATTTACGATATCCTGCTGGCGATCTTGTTACTATGTATAGAATGGTCTTGAGTAATGTTATGCATGGAATTGTTGCTGAATTTATCGTGAGGAATACTGATGGTCGGTTTGATATTCCTCATAGGGAAGTGCTTCCTCGGTTTAGAAATTACGGGGTTGGAGATATGATGTTGAAGGGTTGCGAGGCTTTGTGTAATGAAAATTTTAAAAATACTGGGGAAGGTGAATATGTTGATGTTGATGTTGGACAGGTCGATGTTTTAAGATGGTTTATAAAAAATGGCTACGAGCCTGTTTCTTATT
>CAYURU010000090.1:0-1745 GCA_964447085.1 uncultured Candidatus Peribacteria bacterium
CATCATTGACGTAGAAGATATTGCGCTTCCACAGCCAAAAGTTTGCCATTTGCATTCGGTAATTCGAGATTTTTTTTGATCAAGAATTTTTTTGCCGGTTAACTTGTTCGTTGAGTTTTTTTCTGTGGTAAAAACAGGTTTCACTTTTATCCAAACTTTCATCACGTCTCCACACGCAGGAGACCCAATCATCCCGACTCCATCTGCTTTATATTTGGCCTCTTGTGCGGTAGAAAGTAAGTTGCGCGGATGGAAAAAATGATCGCGTACAGTTTCTGTGTAAACCCAAGATTGACCTCCACGTTGAATGTTTGGAGCGGTATTGATGGTAGGCTTAACAGCTTTTGCTGTGGTCTTTGTCGTGCGTTTTTCTATGATCTTTTTTGTGATTTTCTTTGGCATTTTTTGGGGTTATTCTTCGTATTCTTTCCAAGAGATAGCGGATACAGGACAAGCGTCTATTGATTGTTGAATTTTTTCTTCAGTGTCTGCAGTTGGATTTATAGCTTTTGATTTGCCGTCATCTTGAATAGCATAAACATTTGGGCAAATCTGAGTGCAAAGCGTGCATCCAATACATGTGTTTGGGTCAACGAAAGATCCTTTCTTAGTCATATATGATTTTGGTTAATTTTTTGGTTGCGAAGGGAATATATCAAAAAAACAAATATTCTTCAATATAGGGATTAAAACTTGAAATTTTAAGTAAATCGAAAAAAGGAATAACTCGACTGAATGTTGTAGTTGCCGAGCAAGGGAGCGAGCGAGAATCCGGAAGGGATTCCCGCTCGCTCAACCTCACGAGGCACATATGTTTAACACGCATTTATATCCCGCGGCGTGATGTCGCGGTGGGTGTCGGAGAGAAGGCTGGTGTCACGGACAGCCGATCGTAAGCAAAACACAAGTGCCCTGCTCAATTTTGGCTGTTGTAGTCTTGAGTCCAGAGCAGGCAGGGAGGAAATTTCCGATTGCCGGTGGAGTGGAACCGTTGTACGGTTCGCCGTCCATTCGTAACCCTGGCGTCACATAGAACACCTGGGCGTACGGGCCGCCCTGAGCGCAGACCATCACCAAGACCAAGCCGTTGTTATCGGCCATTGTCTCGGTAATGGGTACCGCTTCCCGGGCGGAGAAAGTCCCCATATTCACCCACGCCGAGTTGGTCGCTCGGCGGATGGTGATGGAAACATCTGCATAGATATACAGAGGAAAAATTGGTGAGACATCGGGGATGCACTTACCGAAGTTATTGCAACTTTCGGTCGATCCACAGGAGCCACAAGACCCACCGCATCCGTTTGGACCGCACTCCTTTCCATTGCAGTTGGGAGTACAGATATCCTTACATTTGCCAAATTCACAGATTTGATCCGTGTCGCAGGTTCCGCATGTTCCTCCGCAACTATTAGTACCACATTCGCGTCCGAAGCAATCCGGAACGCAAATAGTGACACACAGTCCTTCCGAAGAACATTCCTGATCGTCAGGGCAGTCGTAATTATCGTTGCAAGGCACCCGACAGAAACCGCGATTATCGCAGACCAACCAGTCTGGACACGGAGCATCCGTGTCGCAGATCAGCTGACTGCAGGAACCTAGAACGCAGACTTCGTATGATTCGCAGGAGCCACAGGACCCGCCGAAGCATCCGTTCGTTCCGCACTCCCTCCCATTACAGTTGGGGATGCAGACCGACGTATCTTCGCCCACGTCACGAGCGGGGACTCCATCGTCCTCCACTA
>CAYURU010000090.1:1755-3816 GCA_964447085.1 uncultured Candidatus Peribacteria bacterium
GTTTGCATCTTCGGTAGAACCGTCGATGCAATCCAGTCCCTCACCGCCAACGCGGCAAGAAGTGCCGAAGAACGCAGCGATCGAAACGACCGCCAAGAAAACGAAAAACTTTCTCATGACATCACCACGAGACTCGCCGACACATTGCGGCTGTCTCTTAAACGAACAACCCTTTAGCGCCCGAATCGAACACCCGTCCAATCCGAGCAAACAAATCCAAAATCAAACGTCTCAAGTAACCATTGCAGGTCACAAGAAACGAAAAACAAGAATCATTGCACACATTGCGCGTGCAAAAGGTAGATCTAAATGAAACAGATCCAAAAACATATAATATTTACAAAGCTTGGTTTCGCAAGCGCGTTTCAAGCCGTCAATCATGAGGACAAAAGCCCTTCAGCCCGCTAAAACGAAGAGAATTATCCCCACGACAGACAGCTTGAGACAGTGCTCAAACAAAACTTGCCAAGTAAAAACATTCAGTCGAGTTGTCAAAGAACATCCTACCTTTACCGCAGACCTTTAAACCAAGCTTTTAATAAGCCAAGTTCGAATTTTCTGCCTAAGTGTCTTGATGAATGCGTGCATAAGCGGGCACCCTATCACGAAGTAAAAATAGGAAGCAGAGTATAGCAATAAAATGCATTTTTGTCTAGTTTATATAGACTAAAAAGACTTCTCAAGGTATTATTCCGCTACTTATCAGAATAATAAATTCAAAAATATGAACCATTTCGTAATTTTATTAGTTTTTATAGCGGGGATCGGGCTTACTGCCGGAGATGTGATAGTAAAAAAATGGGCAACAACAGGTAATAGCATTTATTACGTAATAGGAATGGTTGCTTACTTAATTGCGATAGCGTTTTTGGCAGAATCTTTCAAGTACAAAAATATGGCGATTGCCAATAGTATATGCGTTGGACTTAACGTCGTCACACTTGTAATAGTGAGTTGGTTTTATTTCAAAGAAACATTAAGTATTCTTCAATTACTAGGAATTTTACTCATAATTATAGGGATAGTAGTTCTCGAACTGACATAGGGTATTTAAATTGACAAAACAGGTTAAAGATCTATAATTATCATCCTGGCCAAGGTGTGCCTACGGAAGAGAATTTAATTTGTTGTACAGGCTTCGAGCGTTATGCTTTGAGTCGTATAATATCTTGCCATCCGAAAGCTTTTGAGTCAGTGAACATTGAAAAATAGGCATTACGTTATAAGTGTTTTTTCGAAGGAGCGAGAGCGATTGAGAGAGAGAATATATTTGAATTTTCTTTGTCCCAATCGCTTCTTTATCTTTTTGAAGAAGCGCTAAGTGCTCGCAAGGGCACGTATATTTGATCGGCCATATGGTCGTGATTAACTTTTCTTATCGTTTGTTTCCGCGGGAATGGAAACGAGCGTTTATTTTTTTCGGAGGATAGGATTCGCGACGAATCGCGAACGGCGCGAATTTTCGTCCATTTAGATCTTGGATCAAGAACGGACAGCTAGTAGCGCATAAGTGTGCGAAAGCAAGTCTGCATCCCCAAAGGAGGGGAAAATGAACAGAATTCTAACGGTCTTGATGGTTGCATTGGTGACCATCGGCATGCTGTCGCCATCGGTGGCGACGGCCAGAGATGAAACCTGTCCGTCCTCTTGCCCGCAGGGGCAGAGGATCGTCCGCTTCCACGTCTTTGTGAAGGCGGCAACAGGCGAGGATTGTGCGAAATACGAGTTCCGGTGCCACTGTGTGCCGGACTCGGGAGTGCTCCAGGCCGAGAACGGGCAACTTTCTGCTCGAGTTCATGCTCTGGAGGCTGAGCTCGGGCGTCTTAGGTCCGCGAATGAGGGGCTGGTCGCGGAAAACACGCGACTGGGTGGCCGGATTCGGGAACTGGAGGCAGAAGTAGGACGCCTCAATCTCGCGCTCGAGGAGGGTGGTAGGACCGTTGATCGGCTGACGCGCGAGTTCGGTCTGGCGACGAGGGTGGGGCGCCCGCAGGTGGCCTATCGCGAGATGCTCACCTCTGCTGCCGAAGCCGAAGGTGAGTGCATTCATCAGATTGGCAG
>CAYURU010000091.1:0-3787 GCA_964447085.1 uncultured Candidatus Peribacteria bacterium
ATGCTATCGAAACCGCACTAGAAACAATAGCTCCAGGATCAAAAGAATTAAAAGACAGAGCCTGCAGTATATTAAATATAGGAGAAGGACAATGCACTCCATCAAAAATAGAAGAAACATTAAAAGCAGCAGGAGCTCACGAATTAGCACGCAGATTAATGGAAATATTGCCGAAAGAATAAACACAACCGCATTTCTTTCGAGCTTCTAATACATCTCCAAATACTTTTCTATTTCCCAAGCTGAAACAGACGCTTTATAAGCCATCCATTCAGCGCTTTTCGCAGCCATAAACATTCTATAAGTATGCTCACCAAGAGCATCTTTCAACACATCGTCTTTCGCTAGATGATGCAAAGCATGCTCGAGATTTGAAGGCAATGTATCGACTCCTTTATTGAGAGCATCCTCGTCTGAAAAATGGAAAATATTCTCATCCAAAACAGGTGGCGGAGTAAGTGCGCGCTCCATTCCATCCATCCCCGCAGAAATCATAACCGCAAACGCAAGATAAGGATTGCATGTTGGATCAGGAGAACGAAGTTCACAACGAACACCCTTTGGTTTTGTAGGAGACACGCGCGGAATCCTGATCAACGCCGAACGATTCGTATGACCCCAAGCGATATAAACCGGCGCCTCATAACCAGCCACAAGTCTCTTATACGAATTCACTGTTGGATTCAAAACAGCAGTCATAGCTTTGATATGCGCAATTTGTCCAGCAATAAAACTTTTTGCCAAGTCAGAAACCCAATCATCTTTTTCCCCGTCGAAGAACAAATTTTCCCCGGCTTCATTAAAAATACTTTGATGCACGTGCATTCCAGAGCCACTTATTCCGGCAATCGGCTTCGCCATAAACGTCGCGTGCAAGCCATATTTCGCCGCAATCGCCTTCACAACAAATTTAAAAGTAATTGCGTTGTCAGCCTGCGACAAAGGATCTGCATATTTGAAACCAATCTCGTGTTGTCCAGGCGCAACTTCGTGATGCAACGCCTCGACCTCCATCCCAAATTCCGCCAAAGTAGAAGCCATTTCATTTCGAATTTCGTTCGCTTCATCAGTCGATTGATCGAAATATCCATCACTATCATTTGGGACCAGCTTTGCTTTCCCGTCTTCTTTTTTAAATAAGAAAAATTCCAGCTCAGGACCGGCCGCAAACGTATAACCTTTGTCAGCCAATTTTGCAATTTGCTTCTTGAGAAGATATCTCGGATCACCTTCAAACGGCTTTCCGTCAGGCATATAAACATCACAAATAATTCTGCACGAAGTAGTGTTGGTGTCACGAGTCCACGGAATCACAACGAATGTAGAAAGATCCAATTTCAAATACATATCGCTTTCAAAAATTCTCGTAAAACCCTCAATCGATGAGCCATCAAACCAAACATTATGATCAATCGCATCTTCAAGTTTTTCAACCGGAATCGTAACGGCTTTTAAGAAACCATTCACGTCCGTGAATTGCAATTTCACAAATTTCACTTTGTTTGAAAGCACAAGTGCCAAGACTTCTTGCTTCGTTTTTGGCTTAGGCATAACCATCTTTTTTGGGGTTAAAAATTTTAAAAAATTGAATGAAAATTAAATCACTTTTTGTCTAAACGTTATCCAACTTAAGTTTTGCTTTTCAAAAATTCAATAGTAAAATACAGAGGCTTTTCGGAGTGTAGAAAAAAAGTTCAATAAAACGACAGGAAGGCTTAACATAGCCAAAATCACCACGCCTAATCACGAAAAACACGGGCGAAATACAGAGGCACTTTTGGCGCCTTGTCGGAATTTTCTACAACAACATTTCGCTTGACGAAAAATGCAAACAGGACGAAGTCATAATTTGCATCTGCATTTAACCTCCCACTCAGTATGGATAAATCATTAATTCAAACTCTTGGCAATTTAGGACTCACCGACAAAGAAGCAAAAGTTTATATTTCATTAATTGAAATTGGAACAAATGTGGTTTCACGCATCGCGGAAAAAGCCCGCATAAATCGCGTCACGACATACGACATTTTAGAAAAATTAAAAGAAAAAGGATTCATCTCTAGCTTCACAAAACAAAAAATTAAATACTTCACAGCAACCGATCCGGAAATCGTCGCAAGTAATTTCGACCAAAAAAATCGTGCATTCAAAGACTCACTACCCGAGCTCAAACGCCTCAAAGGCGAGACAGCTCATCCACGCATCCAATACTTTGAAGGACTCGAAGGAATTAAAGCTATTTACGAAGATACACTCAACGCAAAAACCGAAATTTTAAACTTCTCAAACTCGGAGGAAATCAGAAAAATCTGGCCGACATACGACAAAGATTATGTAGAAAAACGCGCCAAGAAAAAGATATACCTAAAAGGAGTCATCCCATCCGACGAAGCCGGCAAATTGGTAAAAAGCCAAGACGCACTCTACCATCGCGAAATGCGTCTAATAGAAAAAACAAAATACAACTTCACGAACGAAATCAATATCTACGACGATAAAGTCGCGATCATATCATTCGCCGACGAACTTATCGGGATGATCATTGAAAGCCACGAAATCGCCGAAACCCAACGCGCGATCTTCCAAATGGTCTGGGAATTCGCAGACACAAATTCACAAGCAAAAAAAGACAAGAACAACTTAAGTCTGTTTTAAGATTTGTTTAAGAAAAAATTATAGTTTATTTAAGAAATTTTCAAGATCCACTTGTTAAAATAACACAGTCCAATTTAATTTTGCCATTGCAACTATTAACGCGTTGCGTTAATATATAAACAGACGTCAAAAATGATCAGAAGTTTTAAATGCCGTGAAACACAGAAGATATTCAATCACGAAATATCGTTAAGATTACCTAGAGAGATTCAAGAAAGAGCATTGCAAAAACTTTACTGGATAGACTCAGTAAAAGACATAAGAGATCTCCAAATCCCGCCGTCCAATCACTTAAAATCATTAAAAGGAGAAAGAAAAACACAATACAGCATAAGAATAAACGACCAATGGAGAATATGTTTTAAATGGCTTGAAGGCAACGCTTATAACGTAGAAATAACCGATTACCACTAATATGATAAAAAAATTAAGACCAATCCATCCAGGGGAAATACTAAACGAGGAATTTTTAAAGCCTCTAAAAATAACCCAATACAGACTGGCGAAAGATATTTCAGTCCCTCCAAGACGCATAAACGAAATAGTACATGGCCTCCGCGCAATCAGCCCAGACACGGCACTCCGATTAGGGAAATACTTTGGAACATCATCAGAAGTTTGGATGAATTTACAAATGAAATACGACTTGGAAACAGAAAAATTAAAACTATCAAACAGGCTAGAAACAGAAGTCAAAGTCTTAATACTTCAACCTTCCTAAACACACTCCCCAACCTGCAAACACAAGCCTTCCTTGAATTGCGGAGCAATAATTTGCAATCCGATTGGAAGTCCTTTCGCGCCATACTCACCGGAAGACACGCCCGCAGGACAAGCTAACGAAGGCAATCCAGCCGCACTCGCCGGAATAGTCAGAGCATCAGCAGTGTACATCGCAAGAGGATCATTCGCCTTCTCCCCTATTCCAAAAGCTGGAAATGGAGAAACAGGCGCGACCAAAACATCGGCTTTTTTGAAAGCCTTTTCAAAATCTTGAATAATTAAAGTCCTGACCTTCATCGCTTTTTTGTAATAAGCATCCATATAACCTGCTGAAAGCACATAAGTCCCAATCATAATTCTGCGTTTAATTTCATCGCCAAAAGCCTCACCCCGAGTCTTGAAATAATAA
>CAYURU010000092.1:0-3738 GCA_964447085.1 uncultured Candidatus Peribacteria bacterium
ACAAGTCTTTCAAGTTCTTCTTTTAAAGAATCTAATCCAATATTGTGAATTGCTGACATCATTAAAGGCTCTCCAAAGCCAAGCTTAAAAAATTCAAACGTGTTTTGTTCAAATTTTTGATTGTCACATTTATTTGCGACCAAAACGACATTTCTTTTTGATCCTCTTAAAAGTTTTGCTACTTCTTGGTCCTCTGGGGTCAAGCCCTCGGTTGCATCAACTAAAAACACAATTATATCCGCCAGTTCAATTCCTTTTTTGGCTTGTTTTTCTGTGCTTTCTTGAATTTCTGATTTATTCTTTTTCTTTCCGCTCATCAAACCTCCCGTGTCGACTAAATTAGCTAGAGTTTTGTTTATTTCAATTTGATGTTCAATTCTGTCTCTCGTAGTACCGGCTTCCGGAAAAACTACCGCTTTTCTTTCGCCGATAAGTCTATTAAATAACGTCGATTTACCGACGTTTGGTCGGCCTACGATAGCTATTGATACATTGGTTTTCTTGATCTTCTTTAGTGTCATAGTTGATAACTTATATAAAATATATTTAAATGCAAGAAGAATGGTGCTAAAATCGCCCTATGAAAATAAAAAACATTCTTTTAGGTTTAGTGTTGACGATGACGTTGACTGTCGGGACTGCAGTGGCTGATGCTTCTGCTGAGACTTCTGCTGATACTCCTACTGAGGCTAATCCAGAAGGAGCTACGAATAAAGAAACTGCTGTACAGAAAAATGATGATTATTGTAAAAACAAAGAAGATAAGAGTGTTTATGATACGGGTATCAAAGATTGTATGCCTGGAGTTGATTTTTGTAAAAAATATAATCCTGATCCAGCACCGGAAGGTTTTGAATATGCTTGGGATAACGAAAATAGACTTTGTTATCTAAACAACACGGACACTAATATTGGACAGTTCTCAATTCTTCCTTATACAAAATTTTCTGTGGCAGAGTGTGAAGATTTTTTTTCACAAGATGCTCTTTCGGGTGGAACACTTATGAAAAAATTTTTAAGTGGAGAGAGTGATGATGGACCAGTCTTAAAGAAGCAAGCTGGTACTCCTAGTCCAGGTCAGACCACTAGTTCTGAGAAGCCTCCTTCTGAAGAAATTTCCAAGCTTGATGTTCTTGGTTGTGGCATCAAAACTGGGCGTATGAAACTTTGGATGATCCCTTATTATATCAAGTCTTTAGTTCGATTTGCTCTCAGTATTGCCGGGCTCGTAGCTATTGGAGCGATGGTTATAGGAGGATATTTCTATATGTTTGGAACTTTGATGGACGACAAAGAAAGAGGTAAACGCTCAATTATTTACGGACTTGCCGGATTCGTAGTCGTTCTTCTGGCCTGGGCGATAGTAAATGTCGTTATCTCTATTGCGACGATGTAAAAGTTTCCCATTTCTGTTGAACGTATTTGGAGAATTTTCGTTCAAATTCTTTTTCGTCGAACGTTGCTGCGTGTTCGCGAATTTTGTCTTTTTTGAAAAGATGTTTTTCTTTTAAATATTTTTCTACTGCTCCTTTTAGATGTAGTTCGTCTTGTTTATTGAAAAATATCCCTGTTTCACCATCAATCACTGTTTCCAGAGCTCCCCCATCTTTGTATGCGATTACCGGACGCCCGCTTGCCATAGCTTCTAATGGCGTAATTCCAAAATCTTCGATTTGAGGGAAGATTAATGCTTCACATTCACTATACAATTTCTTCAAAGTTTCCTCATCCGTAAATCCTAAAAATTCAATATTTGGTTTTGCTATTTTTTGTAAATCTTTTTCAGCGATTCCTGTTCCTACGATCTTGAGCGGAAGTCCTAAAGTATTGAAAGTATTAACTATTAAATCGAATTTCTTGTATGGAATAAGTCTTCCAACTGCTAGGAAATACCCCTTGGTTTTCGGAGCAATTTCGTATTTATTTATGTCTATCATCGGATGTACAACTGTTGAAGGTCGTCTGTAATATTTATCAATTCTTCTCTGTGTAGTTTTTGAATTTGCTACAAAATAATCGACTCTGTCTGCGGCAACTTTGTCCCACATACGCAAACGATGAAGCTTTTTTTTCGCATATCTCTTAATGAGAAGTGGCATCTTGTATTCACGAATATACGTGTGCCAATCGTCCCAAAGATATCTCATCGGAGTATGGCAATAACAAATATGCATCGTGTCCGGCTTCGTGATTATTCCCTTTGAGCAAGAATGTGAACTGGAAATAACTATGTCGAATTGACTCAAATCAAATGACTCATAAGCGTAAGGCATTAGATTCAAATACCATTGATGCTTTTCCTTTGCAAAAGGAAGATTTTGAATGAATGACGTACGAATATCCGCATCTTCAAAGCCTTCTCCAATTTTTTCAGCATTAAAAATAGATGTAAAAATAGGAGCTTTTGGAAACATCCGGTGCAGTAGTAAATTTACTTTTTCTGCGCCTCCCTTGTTCGTCATCCAATCAAAAACGAGGGCGACTCGTGCGTCTTTTCTTGCCATGCACCTATCTTAAATTAAGACGTCTTTTTTTCCAAGTATTTATCAATAACACTTCGATCACGTGTAGACAGATCGTCTTTATCTTTCAGGACGGTTGCTAAGATTTTTTGATATGCGTTACCGCCTTCTAGTTGATCCGTAGCCTTTGCTTTGAATAATTTCACTACGTTGTTGTCGGGATCTCTCTCTAAGAGCCTTTCACAGATATGTAGAACGTCCACGTAACGCTTGTCTTTGAACCACATTCCAAGAAGTTCCAGTACAACATCTTCGTCTTTTTTTGCGAACATTGATCTTTTTTTCTCCGAAATATCTGTTAGCAAAACTAAATGTCCTACTTTCCTTTTTAATAAGAATCTCAAGAATAAAAATCCTCCAATTACGAATAAAATTACCGGAATAAGAACGTTGTATTGAAGCATGTAATTGAAAATCGCATGTAATGTGACTGCTATCAACAATCCTTTTAATATTGTTTTTTCTTTATATCCTTCGGCTAAAGGTTTGTTTGTGAAATTTGATATAAATTTTGCAATAAAGTCCTCTTTTCCAACCAGTTTTTCCTGATTAGTAATGTCTATTGAGAATTTTGAAATTCCAAAGTAGTATCCGAAGATTCCTGAAAATATCATATGCGCACACATAGTGAATCCACTTCTAAATATATACACTCCAAAAAGCTCTCCAGCGCTTAAGCTGGTCCATAATTGAGATAAATAATAGATATTTTCTGCAAACGAAAATCCAAGTGCGGCCAAAATGCTTAATCTTAGCGCGTCATTTACAGTTTTTACGGCAAGAGTTTTCTTATCGATAATTCTCACTGCAAAGTGTTTTATAACTTCTTCCAACATTCCAAAAAATACGAATAAGACGATATACATTACGCTTACTTTCGTAATAGATGTTTCTATGAGCGTCGCTACGTCAAATTGAGGATAAATTCCCCACAGATACTGAATCCCGAGAAGTGCTGGAGCGGTAAGAATTCCAATAAAAAATAATATTGCCAATGTGATTTTTGAAATTCCGGATTGTTTGAAAAACAACGGAATCCATATGGCAACCGGGATCGCCGCCACAAAAGCAGAAATTCCAAGTATGAGTGCTTTGTTATCCATTATAAGTTATATGTTGTAGGTCCTTGTTCTGTAACTGGTGCTGTTTCTGTTGGAATTCCTTCGTTTATAGAAGTCTTTGCTTCATCCAAAGACTCGTAAATATTTATCAATTG
>CAYURU010000093.1:0-3636 GCA_964447085.1 uncultured Candidatus Peribacteria bacterium
CTGTGGCAGGGGATCCTTCATTTAATGCTTCAGATGAAAATGTCGCTCCGTGTATCCCGTCTTGTCCAACGCGTCCGCCAAGTACGACTATTGCGTCTCCGGCCTTAGCTTCTTTTTCCCAGCTTGGTTTTCCGTTTATGTATTTAGGAATCAACCCTATTGTTCCTACAAAAATTAATGGTTTGCCTTTGTATCTATCATCAAAATATTGCCAGCCTTGAGTTGTCGGAATTCCCGAACAGTTGCCTCCCGCATTTACTCCGGCAATTACGCCGTCGATGATTTTGCGCGGGAGTAGAGCTGGGTTGGTAAGTTTGCTGTCGCGGTAAATTGGTTCTTTGTCGTCCGGATTTGCGAAGCAAAATCCGTATTTATTTACTATTGGTTTTGCTCCTTTTCCAAATCCTATCGTGTCGCGATTTACTCCAACTATACCTGTAATTGCACCTCCAAACGGGTCGAGTGCAGAAGGCGAGTTGTGCGTTTCCGCTTTGTCCGTGACTACCCAGTTTTCATCAAAAGTTATTCCGCCTGAATTGTCTTTGAATACTGAAACGCAGAAATCTTTATCTCCTTTTTGCGCGCGGATTTCATTTGTCGCTTTTTTAATTAAGCCTTTATATAAGCCGTCTGGTAAATCATCGTCGAGTGATGCTGCGAAGATTGTGTGTTTGCAATGTTCTGACCAAGTTTGTGCGATAGATTCAAGCTCAATGTCGTTTGGGACACGTCCTTCTTTTTTAAAATAGTCACGAATTGTGTGAATATAATCTAAGTCCAATGCTAGCGGTCCTCGAAATGTTCCGTCAGAATTTTTTATTCCTCTTTTCCCGAGTTCTATTAACTCTTCTTCTGACATTGAAAAAATATCCACAGGAGTTATTTCGACTCCTTCTTTCAAGTGAACGCGAGGAATTGTTACATCCATTCCTTTGTCGGAAGTATATTTCTCGTGAGATTTAATGTGCGCGTATTCGATCAAACTATTGTGTAGCGAATCGGCGATTGTTTTTGCGTCTTCTTCTGTTAGTGTTGTGCCAAAGTCGTTTTCAACTCCTTTTATGAGTAGTAGGGTAGAGTAATAAACGCCTTCCTGATTTATGTCTAATTTTGTTTTTAATAAATCTTCAATAGTTTCGCGAGCCGTGGTGCCCACATTGTCTGTGACTCCAGGCAAGAATCCTGTTTCGATCGCGAAATCGAATGGAGTTGAAGTTTCTGGCGTATCGATATTATATGTTTGAGAAACCGTGTTTGCCAAAGCGTTCGCTATCGATTCAAGTTCGTGTTGAGTGAGATGTTTCTCGATTGTATAGACTTCTAAAACTTTGCAACTTGCGATCTTCTCAGCAAACCCAAGCGCTTTTATGTTTTTTAATTTAACAAGCGAGCGCATGTCGTTTACGATCGTTTTTATTTCAATTCTGTGTGCTGAAGCATTTTCCATAGTTGAAATATAAGGCTTTTCAAAGAAAAATCCAGAGCAAGTCTTCTGTTTTGTGTTGAGAAAATGTCTACTTTATTAGATTGGAATTAATTTCCTAGTATTACTCTCAAAAATTGAATCAGTATTTTCCTCTTAACAGGGAGCGTATCGAACTCTTTGATGAAATCTTTTTCTATCACACTTTTATCCATATATGGTTGTAGTATTTTCATCATTAATTCTGCAAAGATTTGATATAAAATGGCGTTGTTTTTTTCTTCTTTCAATTTGGTGAGTTTGTCTATTACTTCTTTATTTGGTTCACAGTCTTGTTTTTTTGCTAAATCTCTATTTGCACACAAGACCATTTCTGTAAGGCCGGCAAATCCTAGTTCGTATAAAAATGTTATTAGAGATCCTATTTTGGGGTCGTTTAAATCTAGAGCACCTATATCTATTAATTTTACCACCGGTTCTGTTTCATTTTCACTCTGATGTCTTACTAAATTATTTACTTTTATTACATTTGTTCTAATGAATGGTTTAACTCTTCTTCTGATTGGATTTGGTAATAATTCAATAATTTGTAGCATTATTGCTGGTTGGATTGCATTTATTGTTTTGACCATTGCTTCTATCCCAAAAGGATCAGGGCCCAATCCTTTTTCTTTTGCCATTTCGTTAGACTGAACAATGATATTTGTGATTTGATTAATAGTATCTTGGCCAATAAGGGGGTCTGTCAGCATTGCGTAATCAACGGTAAGGTCTGTGATTTTATCAATGAATTCACTGACCTGGATGTCGCTGTGTGTTCTTTTTTCCCCGCTGTGACCATCTACAAGTATTGCTTTTTTATGTAATTCTACCGGTAGGTGTGGAATTTCGGTGCTTTCAAATGCTTCTTTGCATAGTTCGTGAATACCTTCTCTATTTTGCCAAAGTACTGCGAGTAACGGGACTTTTACTACAGATTTTGGGCCTGTAGTGATAGAGCCATCTTCGTTTGTTATTTGTTCTTTACCTTGAAATACTACGCTTTCTCCTCCTGCGCCTATAGGTTTTTTCTTGATTTCGAATACCGGTGTGGGGGTTGTTCTCGATGTGTTCCCTGTTTCCAGTGTGTTTTCTTCCATATTTGAAATTATTAGTGTTGTATCCTGCTACGATAATGAGGAAAAGTCAAATTCTAAAAGGTATTTATCGGGTTTAAGTTATAAGGTTTAAGAAGAAATTATTCGTATTTTCTTACTGCTTATATTATTTCAGGGAATGCTAAGTCGAAGTCGTCTACCAATGGAGACGAGTTGTCTTTTCTTTTTTCTCTGTATGCTATGGGAGAAAATCTTCCTAATATAGTTTCTATTCTTCGTTTGCTCCACAGCATTTCTTGTATTTTTTTCCGCTACCGCAAGGGCAAGGATCGTTTCGACCGACTTTGTTCGAAGTGATTTGTCCTGTGTGGGACGCTCCTACTACAGAACCTGTGTCTGCTGCTGAGACTTTTATTACGTTTGGTTTTGCGATTGCTGGATTATTGGTTGTTCCTGTGATGTTTGATTCTACTTCGTTTTCGTTGGTTTGAATGTTTGCGACTTTTGTTTCTTCTTTAACTTTTTCGGCAACTTTTTCACTTAAGTCGATTTTGAATAATGTGTTTACTGTATTTGTTCTGATCATTCCCACCATTTCGTCGAATTTTTGGAAGGCTTGGCCTTTGTATTCAACTACAGGATCTCTTTGTCCATAGCCTTGCATTGAAACTGATTCGCGAAGGTCTTGCATCTCGTCGATGTGTTCCATCCAAAGAGTGTCGTTTGAGCGGAGAAATACAGCTTTTTCAATTGATCTTAAAATTTCTTGGTTAGGTAGTTTTTTCTCTATTTTTTCGTATTCTCCAAGGAGGAATTCTTTGGTTATTCTCAAAACTTCGTTTTCATTTGTTTCTTTGCGTAGTTCTTCTACTGAAAGTTTTTTTGTAGGATTTTTTGGAATGGCATTTATTATGTCTGTGATTTTTTGATAATCCCATGCGTCAGCAGTCCGTCCTCCAGTTTGATTTAGAACTAATGCTTCTACTTCTTCCTCTATCATTTTTAAAATTTCTTCTTTGATGCTTTCGCTTTCGAGGAATTTTTTTCTGCGAGTGTAAATAATATCTCTATGAACGTTCATCACGTCGTCGTATTGAAGAACGTGTTTTCTGACAT
>CAYURU010000094.1:0-3597 GCA_964447085.1 uncultured Candidatus Peribacteria bacterium
GTTCATCAACATATTTATTTCCAAAAGCTAACAATTCCAAAGCACTTTCAACAGCAACTTTGATATTAAAATTTCCAAAAGCTTTTTCATAATTTCCCCAAATTTTCTTAATATGATTTTCAATCACTTCATTCTTCTCTCGCCCTGCAACAACTCCACCTGTATATCTATCAACCATCATCAAAACTCTATTAACCAAATTGCCAAAACTATTAGCCAAATCACCATTATACAATTCAATAAAACGACCCTCGCTAAAATCCCCGTCATCACCGGTCGGAATTTCTCTTAATAAGAAATATCTAAGAGCATCAGCTCCATACTTCTGAACATATTCAATAGGATCAACAACATTCCCCAAACTTTTACTCATTTTCTTTCCTTCGGAAGTAACAAATCCGTGAACAAAAACAGCTTTTGGTAATGGAAGTTCTGCAGACAAAAGCATCCCGATCCACACTCCCGCGTGAAATCTCAATATGTCTTTTCCGATTATATGCGCATCAGCCGGCCAAAATTTCCCAAATAAATCACAGCTGCACGCACTACCACAAGAACACTCTCCCGCACCTTTGTCCCCGCCACATTTTTCACAATCACATCCATAACCAATCGCGCTAATATAATTCGACAACGCATCGCACCACACATACATCACCTGAGAATCATCGTCGGGCACACCAATTCCCCATGGCAAAACTTTCTTTGGTCTTGAGAAACTGACATCTTTAAATCCATCTCCAATAATATTTAAAATCTCATTTTTTCTGGATTCCGGAGCGACTACAACTTCCCCGCTTGCTATAAGGGATCGAATTTTCTCAGAGTATTTTGAAAGTCTAAAAAAATAATTTTCTTCTTCGATCAATGCAGGCACACGATCGTGATTTGGGCATTTACCATCAACCAAATCTTTGTCAGAAATAAAAGCCTCACAACCGGAACAATATTTCCCTACATAAGTCCCTTTGTAGATATCACCTTTTTTAACAAGCTCTCTCCATAATTTTTGTGCGCCACGCTTGTGATATTCATCAGTAGTTCTCACGAACCCATCATTTGAAAGATTTAATAAATCTTTTAATCCTCGAAACTTCGCAGAATTTTCATCCGCCAAATCTTTTGCAGTTTTACCAAGAGCACTCGCAGTCTCAAACATCTTCACTCCATGTTCATCAGTCCCAGTAAGGAAATATGTATCATCTCCTTTCAAGCGATGATATCTGGCAATCGCGTCCGCCTGACACACTTCCATAGCGTATCCCACGTGCGGAGAAGCATTCACATAAGCTATTGATGTCGTCACATAAAATTTCTTCATATATTTTTGGTAAAAACTTAAGAAAGCTTAACGCAAAAAAAGCCTTCTGGCAAACAGAGGAAATCGAAATCCACTTATTACTCCCCAGAATGATAAAGCGCAAAATTGAAAATCGGCATAAACGAATCTCTCTTTCGGAGCATATCCAAAGTAATCTTACTATCCCCCACCTCACCAATTGAAGTAATCTCAGCAAACTCACGTGGCATAAATTCACTAGAAACGACACGATAGTAGAGTCTTGATTTAGATTCTCTACAAGTCTTGTCATATTCTGCTGAGTTTAAAACAGAAGGATTCATAAGGTTTGTAAGGACCAAATAATTCTGATCATGCTCCTTCAAAAAATCGGCTATAGGATAACAGTCAATAACCGTCATCAAATCTCCATCATATTTATAGTGTTCTCTGGCATGAGTCCTCGGACAATACCCCCTATACACAGTTTGACCATCAACATCGGTAGGATCAGACCAATCCTGCCCCTCTTGATAAGGAGTGTAGCGAATAGAACCACTCATAGTAAAATAATTGCTCCCCCTAGTACCACTCCAATCGTTGATTGACCCAAACCAACTAGGATTACCGGCATCGGTCAAAGATTTTCCCTCTCCACTACCACCATCCATTACTAATGAAACCGGCGTAAAATCATTAATTGATTCAGTTTCTCCTTGATTTTCTCCGTTTGGGACTATGCCATAAACTTTCCATCTCAAAACATCCCAACTTCCGAGAGTGTCTAAATTATCAAAAATGAAATCACCCTTCTCTAAATCAACAAAATATTGAACTACAAAATTCTCAACTTTTTCTTCACCACCTTCTTTATTAATAAATAGTGGAATCGTCACAGAGTCATTTACATCCAAATAAGAATAATATGCCTCTGGATTATCTTGGACTTCACCAACGACAACAGGATAACTATTCGCAGTATTCTTAATTGTAAATTTACCCTTAACGCCTTCACCAACCTCAAAAGACCCATCTTTATCATCAAAATCCCCCATCGGATTTTTATTCAATTCAAGCAAAGCCTTTTCCATTCCAGACTCCGCTGTATAATAAGCCTTTCCGGCATCAAGAACCAACCTCGTAATACCGATTTCACGAACAATTAATGCTGAAACAGACAAAGAAATCGCCGTCAAAACACCCATTACAAGAAGTGCAGTAATCAACGCAGTCCCTTTCTGGTTGTATAATTTTCTACCACTAATTTTAAGAAAATTCTTAAACATATTATTTATAAGTTCTTAACGAAATTGCGGTATGCAAAGGCAAACTATAAGTAGACCCAGAAGCAGAAACTTTTTCAAATGTTGCATCAATAATCACAACAGGTTGATAAGAAGACACCTCACTATAAACTCCCGAAAAAGGATCTGTTTTCGGAAACACTTTGAATGAAAAATCCTTAACATTTACAGAATCAGAATTCAAAACTGTGGTATCAGAAACACTATAACCAAGCCCCATCAACGGATTATCAATCTCTTCAACAACCATTTTTAAATTTTTACGAGCAGATTCTTCATTTAAATTTTGCTCGTCGGTCACTTCCAATCCAGAAAGCACATCATTAGATTCCTCTTCCAATACAAAAGTTACTTTTTTCACACCATCTGTAGAACAAAAAGAAAGAGTACTTAAGTCATCAATAAAACCACCGTCACTAATATCATTACAATCCCCATAAACAGTTGAATTCCTAGCATGTTCAATCACAGTATCAAAAACATTTCTAGCATCAGCATATAAAACCCTGTAATCCTCAGTTCCTCTAAATCCCTTAACAAGGCTAATATAAGAAGTGATTAATACTCCCATAAAAACTGAGAAGATTCCGAGAGCCACCAACATTTCCACTAATGTAAATCCTTTTTGTTTCATTGTTTCCAGTTGGTTAAAATCATAGAAAGTGCAATGTCTCCGATTTTACTACCATCCGTATAAGTCGTCGTACATGTAACTTGAAGTTCGTCCACGTCTGTATCCTCATTTGAAGTTTCTTGTTCATTTTCCACTTTTTGTACCTCGCAAATTCTTTTAAAAGTCTTTGAATCAGAAATTTTTTCTTCGGAAGAATCAGGTATAGTAAACAAATCTATTCCAGATTCAGTAATTAACCCGGCATCCTCATTTCCATCATTCGCTTCAGCCAATTTCCATCCATTATTTCCAGCACCATCTCCAAAATTTACAACATATTTCCCTTCACTACAAAAACCTTTCTTCGAACCAAAAATATCACCGTTCACATCACCTTCCCC
>CAYURU010000095.1:0-3583 GCA_964447085.1 uncultured Candidatus Peribacteria bacterium
CACGAACTCCTTCGGCTCCAAGAGTCGCCGCAGTAGTCTCGGATTCAATAGACGCACCCTTTAAAATAATTCCTTCTTCGTAAGTTTTCGCCTGCTCAACAGGCACCCAAGTATCGCTATCGCGCCCACCGTAAACGAAGCCGGAAACCTTCACTCCATCGGGATTTTCGAGATTCGGATCAACGTTTTTCAATTGATCCAAAGACAAAGTGAAACGTGCATTTGGATGTGAACACTTAATTTCTTTTCCGCTAGCATCAGTCTTCCCGCGAGTCCATTCACCTGAATGATTAAATCCTTTCTCAGGAACCTCTCCGTCCTTACCAATCCAATGCAAACTACCATCCTCCAAAACCAAAACGTTTGAGAAAATTATCTCCGACCCCTCGTGAGTAATTTTGTCATAAATTGCAGGATCATCAGTAGAATTCACTCCTTGTATAATTCCAAACATTCCGCGCTCTGTATTGCAAGCCCTCGCCTCCAACACTCCCTCCGCATTCATATCCGCACGAAGATAAGCAATATCATCTCCAATAATACTTTCTCCATCCATCATAGAAGTCGAAGTTTTTCCACACATTGAAGGGAAAGCGCCGGTGAAATAAGTCACGCGATGACCATTCGCATCTTTGTATAAATCTTCGTTTGAAGCGACAGGTCCGTGAACTCCCATCACAAGCATATGTTCATTTAACCATCCTTCTTTTGACCCCAAGTAAATCGCAAGTCTCATAGCCAATTTTTTCAAGCCGAGAGTGTTTCCACCGTACTGAGTATTCACGCTATAGACAGTAAAATAATCGCGGTCAATAAACATCCTTCTCTTATCTAAATTCACAGAAACTTTTGTAACAGGATCAAGCTGTCCGGCAGAGTGAATAAATCTGAAATATCTATCGGATTTTGCCTGTCTAACCATCTCCTCGTACCCGGTTCTATAAAGCAAAGATTCACTGTGCGCAACATAATAAGAATCTGTTAATTGCACACATGGAATAGAAAATTTTGAATTAACAGGCCCAAGACAGAAAAATCGAATAATCAATTCCTTTCCGTTCATTATTCCCGTCATTATATCTTTTACGTCTCTCAAATAAGTTTCTCTATCGCCTGTGTCAATCTGCACTCCAAGATCCTCTCCGCCTTCCAATAAAATTTTCGTATTTTTTCTATCACGACCTTGGTCACCATAAGCATCAAAATGAACCGTATGACCTTGCAATTTCAATGGTTTTTCTTCACCAATTTCAACAGCTTTTGCCTTGATATAATCATTGTCTTCCTTTGAATCATCACAAACAAAAACACGAGCAGGATTCAAAAGCGAAACATACTCAGAAATAAATTCCAAAAACTTAGGATTATCTATTCGAAGCAATTTCATTAAATCTTTCTCTGAAAGTTTAATTCTAAGCTGATCCAAAGATGACATGCCCATATATAATTTATTAAAAAAACACCAAACAGAATTTACTCGCTACAACAAAAGAGTCAATTAAAAAAGGAGGGGGTTGTATCAAAACTTTAAACAAACTAATCATCCGAACCTTTCGCCAATTCACACAAAGCTCGCTCCCTGATTTCGGCACACTTATGACAAAGGCTAGATGCGGATTTTCTATTAGGTCCCGCTTCAGTCACATTCAAAACAGCAACGGTTTTCAATAAACAACTTCTCACATCATTCATAAGTCCATCGCACTTACAAAAAAGGTTTCCTTCAGCAGTACACATAACTCTTCTCCCGTCAGGATGTTGCCATACTTGCATAGGGCTCTCGGTATCAAATTCTTTTCCATCAAAACCACCTTCTCTTGAAAACCCCTGCATAGGCATAACCCACTCCAGGTCGATAACTAACGTATCTGATTTTATTGGCGCATTTGAATCTAGACTGTCCATTTGGATTTATATTTAATATTAAAAAGGAGCCGATGTTATCACGGATTAAGTTAGAGTTCAATACAGATCAATTTTCGATCCGAAACAATTTGCGATCCAAAACAGACTAACCTTGGATTGCCCCAAACTTAATTGGTCGCAACTCAAAATTCAAATTTGAACCAAAGTTTTAAATTTACCTCAAAGCTTTTCTCACACTTTCATAAACGCCCACCTCATCAAATCCATACTTTTTATACAAATCACCACTTTTCCCGGACTCTCCAAATTTATCAAGCATCCCTATTTTGAAAAGTTTTTTACCAACACCATTTTCCGCAAAGATCTCAGAAATTGCTCCAGCAAGCCCACCTAACACGCTATGATCCTCAGCTGTCATGCAAATCTTCGACATTTTCGCACATTCCAAAACAGTTTTTTCATCAATAGGTTTAAGCGAACTCATATTCACAACAATTATCTTTTTCCCTTCCTCTTTTAATTTTTGCGCAGCTTTCAATGAAGAAGAAACTAAAGATCCGATGGCAAAAATACAAACATCAGCAGAAGCAGAAATGTCAGTAGAAGCTTCGGCTTCGACTTTAGCTTCAACTTCAGCTTCAACTTCGGCTTCGGCTTCAGTTTCCACATCAACTTTAGTTTCAGCTGCCACTGCCATATTAACTTCAGCTCCGGCACCAGCTCCAGCATCAGCTCCAGCATCGGCTTCCGTATCAGAGCCAAAATCATTTTTTAAAAATTCCGAACCAAACAAAATATCAGCCTTTCCGAATTGAAAGTTGACAGGATTTTTTCTATCACCATTACTTGGAATCCCATTATTGCCTCCACTTCCACCTTCACCACCTCCACCCACACCACCATCTCCGACCCCGTTATAAATAACTTCTGTTGCTTGTCTGTTAATACGCAAATAAGTCGGACCATAATCATTCATCAAAGTTTCCATCACGCTCAATGTTTCAAAATGATCAGCGGGACAAACAACTTTCATATTTGGAAGCACGCGCATAATTGCAAGATCCTCAAGAGCCTGATGACTTGCACCATCTTCACCCGTCATCACGCCAGCATGCGATCCCACAATTTTCACATTTAAATTCGGGTAGCAAACAGAATTTCGCACAACCTCCCACGCCCGACCAGTTGAAAAAACAGAAAAACTACAAGCAAAAGGAAGCTTCCCTCTCACAGCCATTCCGGAAGCAGCAGCAACCATATTTTGTTCAGCAATCCCCATATTGAAATGACGATTTGGAAATTCTTTCGCGAACGCTCCAGTCTGAACACTCGAGGACAAATCAGCATCAAGCACAACAACATTTTTATATCGCGCACTGAGTTTCACAAGCGCTTCACCAAAAGATTTCCGCGTCGCGATTTTTGCAACAGGCACGCCTGATGCATTTGTCCCGCCAGCGCTCGAAGTTTCGCCAGCAGTCCCGCCCGAAATCCCGCGTGACACAGCATCGATCATCCCAATCCCTAAATTTATTTCGTATTTTGACATAATTTTATGCCCGCGCCCGGGCATCACTTGCCCGGCACATGATGCCCGGGCTCAAATGCCCGGCACATGATGCCCGGGCTCAAATAAACCTCCCTTTTATATTTTTTCTATCCACATACACATCCACAAAACTTCTGCTATCAATGCTATTTTCTCTATTATCCCCAA
>CAYURU010000096.1:0-3570 GCA_964447085.1 uncultured Candidatus Peribacteria bacterium
TTTTGCTTCTTTAGTTTTTGCAAATCTTATAATGATAATGGTTAATCTTTCTTGGAATAGTAGTATTTTGAAGATTTTACGTGCCAAAAACAGAGCTTTGAAATATGTCGTTATTGGGTCTTTAGTTGCTTTGTTTGCTGTTATTTATGTTCCATTTTTGAGAGAACTTTTTTATTTTGAAGTGCTTTCATTTGTGGATATTTTAATTGCATTGGGCGGTGCTGTATTGAGTCTAATTTGGTTTGAAGGAGTGAAACTGGTGAAAAAACTTATGTGAAATTAGAGAGAGTGTGTTTGCGTAGAGATGTAGCGGTTATGAGTTTTTGATCAAAGTTTATTCTTTCCAAAACACTCCGTTCTCTCTCAACATTTGGTCGTTGTATAAATCGGCGTTGTTTAAAGTATTCTTGTTACTTACACCTACCAAAGGCATTACTGCCGGGTCTTCTTTGCGTGGATCCATACCTTGTAAGTAAACGACTGCTCGGCCTCCGGTTATTCCAGAATTGATTGTTTCCGCCATTTTCGCGCCGATTTTTTCGCCCATAATGCTGTCGTAACTTCCCGGTGTTGCTCCGCGCGCTTCATAATTTCTGATGAGTTCATTGACTTTGCTTATTCCTCCAAATTTTTGGAGCGCAGAGATGATGAAATGTCTGATCCCGGACAAAGCGGCTACGTTCCCGAAAGAATCTAGTTTTGCGTCCCAAACTGTTTTTGCAAATAAAGCTGCTAATGACGGATCTTTTAAGATTGAATCTAAATCACTTCCGGATGGAACAAAATTGTGGATTTCGTGTACGCTCAACGTTCCGTCTTTCCATTTGTTTTTCAAAGTTTCATCGTGAGCAAGAGCATTCATCCCTTCGTCTAACTCAGGGGGCATAAATCCTTCCGCCACAGCTATCACGCAACTTTCTTGAAGGTCTTTTATCTCTTTAGCTTTTTCAGCGATACTTCTCAAAGAAGTTGGTTTTTCAGGGACTAAAATCATTATATTGTCGCGGAATTCTTCGATTTTCCTCTGTTCTTCTTTTGGGAGTTCGTCAAAATTGTCCGGGAATTTTCTTGTAGCTTCAAATGGTAATTTCCCTGATTTTCTTCCGAAAATTTCGACTACGTGGACTTGGTCGTGGCTTTCGGCGTTTTGAGCGATTGCCCAGAAATCTTTTTGATATTTTTCTACCGCTGTTCTGAATCCCAACATCAATGCCGGTTTCCCATCGATACAACCGTCGCCGTCGATACTCTTAAAAGTTCCGACTACTACTTTTTCTGGGAATGCTTCAGCTATAGCCGCTAATAGTCCTAGGTGATCGTCTCCTCCTGTCCCATAAACGAACTTAAAAGGAGTGATATTTGCCATCGTGTTTTCTCTGTTGGTTTTGAGTGCGTTTACTCTAGCTGAGCCAAATGGAGTAGAGGATTGTCCTTTTAAATCTTCAGCTAATAATTCATCTACGATTATCAATTGGTCTTTGAATTGTTCCGGTGGAACGACGAGTCCTGCTCCTGCGTTTTTGACTCCTAACATTGTGAGATTTGGATCCAAATTTAAGGCGATTGCAGACAACACATCTGCAATTCCGGCGCAATCTCCTCCGCCGGTAAGTCCGATTCCGCTTTCACTTTCTACCAAGAGTTCCATTACTTCCGCGCGTGTTTTTTGTAAAAATGTGCCGTTTTTTAATCCTTCATCAATTTCTTCTTGAGTCAGTCCTTCCGCAGTTATTACTCTTTTTAGATTAGCGTTTGCTCTTTGGACGACTGTGCGCAAAAAATCCGCTAAATTCGGCTGATTTTCGGCTGTATTTGAGATGTAAAATTCTTCGCGTGGAGGTGTGGTGAGCGAAGATGTAGCGTGTGAAGATGTATCGTGTGGAGATGCTTCGTGCGGTTCGTTTGCGTTTATCATACTCATATTTTTTATGGTGAAAGATGAAACAGGAAAATATATTAACTAGTGTTGTCAGTAAATACAAGTTCAGAGTACTTCGTCTTGAAGTTAATATTTGTAATGGGGTATATTTTTTTCGAATTAAATTTTTGTTATGAGGGTTCACGAAGAATTTCCTATTACTGGTAGCAATGAGGTTGTAAGTATCCCTTTTTTTAATGGTGGTAATAGAGAATCGGCTGATAGAGAATCAGTTGATATAGAGTCTGTCGATCCATCTGCTTTGCAGAAAATTTTTCGTTTTGCTGTGAATGGCGTGGTGAAAACCAGAGAGGTGGTTTTGAAGTTTGGCGGTTTTGCTATACCTCTTATTATTGCTTATAACGCTGGGAAAGTTATGCTTGTGACCGAGCTTGGTGAACCTGTAATGGATTTTTTTAATGTTGCTGAAGGTACTCAAAAGTATGTGATGGAATCTTCTATTCCAATAATTTTGGGAACTAGTAAAACTTTGTATGCCGGGGTTTGGATTACTGCGGAAAAAATACGCGAAGTTTTGAAAGAACGAGGTGGACCTTTGGTTGTTTTAAATAAATTTTTGACTGATGAAAAATCTTAAATGGCTCCGGGGGGCGGATTCGAACCGCCGACCAACTCGTTAACAGCGAGCTGCGCTACCGCTGCGCTACCCCGGATTGTGAAAGATCTTTGGAAACAGCGACAATATACTGAAGGGAAAACGGATTTTCAACTGAATTTCTCGCTTTTTCGTCTTTATTTCGTTTTTAGAATTATGATTTCTCTGGCTACAAATTGGTCTTCTCGATTGTAAAGAAGGGTTTCTTTGTTCATAATTTCGTAGCCTAAGAATTCAAAAAACTGTTTTGGATTAGGGAAGAAGTCGTGTTTGTTGTGGCCGAGGGCGAATGCTGGGAGTGTTAGAACTATGGTGAGATTTTTGAATGATTCTTTTGAGAGAATATTCTTTAAATTACTTAGCCAACTCGAATGGAGCGCTGAAATTTCGTCGAATCTTTTTATGCGTTCTTCAGGAGGAATGATGCGACTTGCCGGCAAACCTAAATATCCTTCCGTGACTATGGCGTCTATTTCCTTTGGAAGGTCTTTTTTGTTAAGTTTTGTGGCGTCATGTTGGAAAATTTCGGCTGTGATCGAATCTGTTTTATCACCGTGTGTGATTTTAAGTGTGTTTTTGAAATTTTCTTTGAGCCATTCAATGTTTTTTTTCGTTCCTTCAACTGCGCGTGCATCTATGTCGGAGCCGATTGCTGATTTGCCTTGAAGAATTGCTTCCAAAAGAATTGTGCCCGATCCGCAAAACGGATCAAAAATAGTGTTGGCATTTCCATCTGCCAAGTTGATCATTATCTGGGCGAGTTTCGGAGGGAGCATGCCCATACGGGCGTCGCGGAAAGGTTTTTCGAAGTCACGCGCTGAATATGCGTCTATGTTTTGGATTGCGACTGATTTTGCGATATAGAGCGATTGTCCGCGAATGACTGTGATGTCGATGCCTTTTGAAATAGCTTTACTCTTATAAATTTGGGCAGGGGATGGGTTCATCCATGGTTTATTTACGAATCTGCAATTTAGTCCGAAAGATTTAAGAATTTTTTTAGAATAATTTAAGAAATCTTTAAGAAAAAATTTAG
>CAYURU010000097.1:0-3570 GCA_964447085.1 uncultured Candidatus Peribacteria bacterium
ATGGTTGGAGTAAATCGTGACACGATAGGATTTGGGAAAGGAGCAAAACCAATAGTAAATAAATACGGATTCTGCTTCGCAAATCCCGACGACAAAGAACCAATTTACCGCGACAGCAAGCTTACTAACCCAGCCCTACTTCCACACAAAATTATCGATGGCGTAATCGCCGGAGTGAACGCAGGAGGTAACTGTTCAGGAATTCCGACAACTCAAGGCTGGCAATATTTTGATGACAGATACAAAGGCAAACCATTAATTTTCGTAGGGACAATAGGATTGATTCCAAAATATATAAATGGCAAACCAAGCTGGGAAAAAGAAGCAAAAGCCGGAGATGCAATAGTCGTACTCGGCGGACGCGTTGGACAAGACGGAATACACGGAGCGACATTTTCATCTGAGGCATTAAATGAAGGATCCCCTGCTACAGCCGTTCAAATCGGAGATCCAATCACCCAAAAGAAAGCTTCCGATGCAATCGTAAAAGAAATCCGTTCAAAAGAATTTTACAATTCGATCACCGACTGTGGCGCAGGCGGCATATCTTGTTCGATCTCAGAAATGGCTCGCGAATGCGGAGGATGCGAGATTTGGCTCGACCGCGTTCCACTCAAATATCCAAATCTCGAACCATGGAAAATTTGGATTTCAGAATCTCAAGAACGCATGACATTGTCAGTCCCAGAAGAAAATGTAGAAAAACTTTTCGATATTTTACGTCGTCGCGGAGTCGAAGCGACAGTAGTAGGGAAATTTAATAATTCAGGACGATGCAAAGTCACAATGCACGATAAAACAATAATGGACATAGACCTTGAATTCCTCCACGAAGGACTTCCAAAAAAACATTTAACTTCCAGCTACACCAAGCCAAAACTGGAAGAGCCAAACTTCACAAGCGAACATATAAAAACATCATTACCGAAACTACTTTCCAGCAAAAACATTTGTGGATATGAATATATTTCACATCAATACGACCACATGGTCCAAGCGATCACCGCCGTCTATCCGCTCCAAGGCAAAGGCCAAGTAAATGGCACAGCATCAGCAGTTACTCCTGTTCTCGGAAGCAAGCGTGGAATCATAATGTCCCAAGGCATCAACCCTCGATATTCCGACTTAGATACTTACCATATGGCTTCATGCGCGATCGACACAGCAATCCGCAACGCAGTCGCGCTCGGCGCAGATATTGATTACATGGCTTTGATGGACAATTTCTGTTGGTGCAGTTCAAACGACAAAGAACGACTAGGTCAATTAAAGGCTTCCGTCCAAGCTTGCTACGATCACGCAGTCGCATACGGCACACCATTTATTTCCGGAAAAGATTCAATGTTCAACGACTTCAAAGGCTATGACAAACAAGGAAATTCAATAAGCATTTCAATCCCTCCAACAATATTAATTTCTTCATTATCAGTAATCGAAGACGTAAGCAAAGCCGTCACGATAGATCCAAAAAATGAAGGAGATTTAGTTTACATTCTCGGTCAAACAAAAAATGAACTCGGCGGAAGTGAATACTACGCATCAATAGACAAAAACTTCGTCGGAGGAAATGTTCCGAAAGTTGACTCGGCAAAAGCAAAAAAATTATATCGCATATTCCGCGACGCTATCCAAGAAGAATTAATAGCATCATCATTCAGTATTTCATTGGGAGGACTGGGAGTCGCGTTAGCCAAAAAAGCCATAGCAGGACAATTAGGGCTTGATATAGATCTCTCCGCAATCCCAGCAGACGGACATTTGACTCCGGACACATTACTATATTCGGAGACACAAAGCAGAATTCTCGTCACAGTAAACCCAGCAAAAAGAGAAAAATTCGAACAATTTTTCTCAAGCTTTTTACAATCAAACGAAGGCGCTTTAATAGGAAAAGTTATAGCTGGTCCAAGCTTGATATTGCGCAAAGGAGACCAGGAAATAGCAAACTTAAGCATTACAGAATTAGAAGAAAATTACAGAGCCACGTTTGGAAATTTTTAACTACGCCCGGGCATCACGTGCCCGGCATATGAAGCCCGGACTCAAAACTAACCATTCCCCGCATGCATCCAAAAGTTCTCGTCATCACAGGATACGGCATCAATTGCGAAGAAGAAATCGCTTATGTTTTTAATAAAGTTGGTGGACAAGCTGAAATAGTACACATTAACGATCTCATCGACGGACACAAAAAAATGGCAGACTACCAGATCCTCGCGATCCCTGGCGGGTTCTCATACGGAGACGACACAGGCGCAGGAAACGCTTTATCAAATCGCATCAGAAACCATTTAAACGATCAAATCCTATCTTTCGCAACTCAAGACAAACTCGCGATCGGCATCTGCAACGGCTTTCAAATGATCACGAACCTCGGCCTTGTCCCAGCGACGAAAAACCAATACGGAAAACGCGAAGTCGTCCTTATGTGGAACTCTACAGCGCGCTACGAATGTCGTTGGATCAATGTAAAAAACACTTCAAAGAAATGCATTTGGACTCGCAACATTGATACAATGCTTCTCCCCGTCGCACACGGCGAAGGAAATTTTTATGCAGAAGCGGAGGTCCTAACAGAAATGAGGAATAACGACCAAATCGTATTCAAATACATCAAACCAGACGGGTCACCAGCAAATTGCGAGTTTCCATACAGCCCAAACGGAGCATTGGAAGATATTGCGGCAATAACAGATCCATCAGGCCGTCTATTCGGACTTATGCCTCATCCGGAACGTTATCACTCATTTATAAATCACCCAACTTGGACACTAGAAAAAGAGAGATTAACTCGTGAAGGAAAACAACCGCCAGAAGAAGGCGAAGGTTTAATTATATTCAGAAACGCAGTAGAATACTTTAAGTAAAAAGGCGAAAGTCACAAAGCAAGAAATTGCACAATCAAAACCACCCAGCCGAAATCTCAAAATAGAAGATATAAAAATGGAAATTAAAATCACAAAAAACACAGGCAAATTATCGCTCCTATCCAGAATCACATTCATACTTATAGGAGTAATGTTTACAAGTATTATTTTTTCAATCGGAATCAAACACCTTCACACGTACGGCATATATTTAGGTTTACTGATAGCCATTCCATGCAGTTATTTCGCATTTAAAAAAACAAAAGCCGGAAGCAAACGTCGTATGTTGACATGGGGACTTGTAGTTATGACAAGTATGATGATAATCACATACATCGCATTTCTAATAAGCATCGCCTCTATAAAACTTTAGACTTCATCCACTGAAGATTAACTGAATATTAACCGAAGAATTACTGGATATTAATTTTTCTTGGTTTCGCACCATCTTGTGGTCCGATCACTCCGTTTTGCTCAAGTATATCGATCAAACGAGCAGCCCTCGCATACCCTAATTTCAATCTTCTTTGCAATAAAGACGCTGAAGCTTTTTTGGTTTCCATTACCAATTTATACGCCTCCTCATACATAGAATCATCACTGGATGCAACTTTAGAATTCGGGACTCCGACCAATTTCTGAGTGGCCGTTGCAGGAGAAGTAATATCATCATTATAGATAGGCTCATTTGTTAATTTCACAG
>CAYURU010000098.1:0-3536 GCA_964447085.1 uncultured Candidatus Peribacteria bacterium
TCAGTTGGTAGAGCATCTCGTTGACGTCGAGAGGGTCAGTGGTTCGAATCCACTACCGTCCACCAGAGTTTATTCCTTTTACTTCAGGACAGAAATCCCACATGAACTGGAACCAGGCTCTATAACTGTCTGCCATTGGTTTGCTAACGACCACGAAGATACTGATGTCATCGTTAATTTGGGCTAATCCAGCTCCGGTAAACGAGACAACATGGTCTCCAAAAATATCTATCATTGAAGGAGTTGAATATTTCTTTGGCAAATATTTAAATGGTTTTCCAACGGCTTCGGGCACATAAGCTGCCTTATCTTTCACTTCATAATCAAACAAATGGCGATACTTTATTCCGCGATTTTTGGCATCTACTAAAAACCCTTGCAAGAAATCTTTTAATTTTGGGTCGAACCAACATCCTTTTGCTCCAATGAATGCAACGTCCTGCTGAACACTGAGAACGTCGCGAAGATAGTTTTTAAAACCTTCTACTCCCTTGTAAACGTAGGCCGCTTCCTCTTGAGGAGTCTTTTTGTAGAGCATATCAAGTCGTGGCATAACGCCTTCCAATCTCATTCTTTTCTCATCAACCAACTCCATTAATTTATGCGGGTCTACTGGTTTATAAACCTTGTCGCCCATGCCTGAGACCTGAAACACCAATCCTTTTTGAATCAAACGATGAACAGCATCATAAACATTACGGCGGTGAATATTGCCTTTGAGGGCTATATCTCCCACAGTTGTTTGGCCCTGTTCAATCAAAGCTTCATAGATTTTTGCCTCATTTGGTGAGAGTCCAATAGTAGTGAATATTTCTGTATACATAATGATGTTTTAGTTTTCGTAAGTATACACCCGCTCCTGTATTGGTGTCAACTAGCACCACGTGGTGCTATTGACCACTCTTGATGTTCGTAGTATGGTTTTGTCTAATTTAAATAATTAACTAAAAAATCTATGACAAAAAATACAGTAGAAATTAAAGACGAAGTTGTGGCGGTTGAGACTATGGATCCTATGGCGGAGAACCAGAATCTTAAGGCGGAGAACCAGGCTCTTCGTGAGGAGATCACTAGACTTACAGATAAAATTGCAGAAATGATTAAACAAAATATAGATGTGACTCAGTCGCCTGAGGGTGAGACCCCCTCCGCAATTGCCAATGAAGACCCTACTACAAGAAATATGCCTCCAGCTCTTGTTGCCGCAGGTTTTATACGAACGGTGCCCATACAAATTCCAACTATTACAGGTTATCCAAAAGGGATTCCTCAAGAAGGAGAGACTCTAACAATAGGTAAAACAAATATCACAGTTCTTTTGGCAAGATTGGAGCATTACCTTCCTTCTTTTAGAATTCGAATATCTGAGCATGATGACACCGATTCAATAAAAACAATAGTTGAGGATTTAACTATATTTCAATTGAGATCGTTTATTTCTGAATGTAGAGAGTTTGTTTCGCCAGGTGAAGATTTTCCCGATGAGAGATCTAAAGAGGAGGCAAGTTGTGCTAATGATTATTATACTAATGATACGTATTGCATAATGGAAGATCAACTACATTATGACGAAGGGTATAGCACTATAGATGACAAAGGGTATAGTTCTTATGACATACGTGACGGGATTGGCCGAGCGATTGAAATCCAAAAATCGTATGAAGCAAAGGGGCTACAAAGTACAATTACTTATAATGATTGCTGCGGGGATCGGATATGGTCAGTTTGGTACCGAAAATAAGTAGAAGAAGGCGCGTTGCCATGGTATTAATTGAAATAATCCAGTTTATGATGTTTAATTAATATAATGGATTCTAAAAATTTATTAAAACTTGGAATACAACAGGTTTTGTCAGAACAAGAGCAAGAACTTCTAAAATTAGAGGGCACTTTATCTAATTATACAAAATTTACTAGACAATTTGATGAGCTTAAAGGCTCAGAGGAAGATACAGATAAATTAAGAGAATTGGATAATTTAATTCAATCATAATGACCGTAGAAGCTGAAAATAAAGTAGAAAAACAAGGTGATTCTACAAGTGAAAGCGAATCAACTTTTGGTAAAATTGAAACTGTTACTAAGCTTCTTCAAAAAGCTGATTTATCAAAAGAGGAGATTGAAAAGGTCCACAAGCTTCTTCGAGAAATAAATTCCGAAGTCAAACAAAAAGAGGGCAAAACGGTTTCCTATTTTAAAGATGAAGTTATGGCGCGTTTGAAGATTCTTTTCCCGGAGGATCCAGTAATAGCAGAAATGGAAAAATCTGGACAGGTCGTTGATGGTTTGGCTTTATATAGTGGAACAAAAGCTTTTGATCGCATATTCCAAAACATCAAAGTTGCTAAAACAATTTATATTAATATGTTTCTTTGGCGCGATGATGAAATTGGGAATAATATGGGAAAAGCTCTTTTAGACGCTGCGAAAAGAGGAGCAAAAATAACGATTGTGAAAGATAGAATTGGAGGTATTTATGAATATGCGGAGCAAGGGAAACAAAGTTTTCTCCATAAGTCCTTGCCTGCTTCTTTGAAAATTAAGGCCGATATAGTTGATAGGTTTTATCTAAATCCACAAAAGGCTAATCCTTTAGCAGATGCTCTTAAGAAACATTCAAATGTGAATTTTGTGGATGCGGAGAGGAATGATCATTCAAAATATTTTATTTTTGACGGATCCAAAATTATAACTGGAGGAATGAATATTGGAGATGAATATGCGAAAGATAAATTTCATGATTATATGGTAGAGTTTTCAAGTGCTATTCTTGCCCAACGATTATTAGATGGGAAAGGCCAGAATCATGATCAGTTGGGACAGGCTTCAAATGTGGATTTTGTAATGAATAGACGTCTTTCTTCAGATGGGAAGGAGTTTGAAATAAAACCAGAATTTTTAAAATTAATGGAATCAGCTTCTTCTTATGTCGATATCGAAATGGCTTATTTTGGGGATAAAGACGTGACGAATGCGATAATTAAATGTGCTAACAGAGGAATTCGCGTAAATATCATTCTTCCTGAAAAGGCAAACGTTGGTCATGATTTAAACATGTCGGTTGTTCAAAAGATATTATCTGCGACTGAAGGGAATAATATAAATTTTTATTCTTATCCTGGGATGGTTCATGCCAAAGTCGTTAATATTGACGGAAAAACAACTTTTATGGGTTCGGCAAATTTGAATAAGCAAGGCACACAGGATCTTGAAGAAACTAATCTCTTGGTAACAGATGGAAATTGTGCATTTACTTCACAGGTTGTGAGTCAATTACAAGAGGATAAAGCCAAGAGTAAAAGCTTAATTTCGCCACCAGCTATTAGTTTCAATAGGTTTAGGGCATTTCTTGAAAAGACCGTTTAATTAAACCCGAGAGAAAGGCATGTTACCAGAGAAATTTTCGACTTTATTCCACTACTTATTGCTCCCCATCATAGATCGCAATTTTTTTGCCCAAACCTTGTTGTCAGAAAACCCTAGTCGTTTTCGAAGCTGTAAAATAGCAGTTAAAGCTCCATTATCTTTAGCTTCAT
>CAYURU010000099.1:0-3447 GCA_964447085.1 uncultured Candidatus Peribacteria bacterium
TAAGTGTTCGTCCTGATTTGCACGCAAATATCGCTTCTCAGGAAATTGTTGCAACTATTTCATTGATACTTGCTCTTATCACATTTGCTTTTGCAATTTTTGATTTTCCAAAATCGAAGATATTGATGGGGGATACTGGGAGTACTTTTCTAGGTTTTATGTTGGCGGCTTTATCTCTTTTTTCTGGCGGAAAAATTGCTACCGCTTTTATAGTTCTTGGTATTCCTATTTTGGACGCTTTCTGGGTGATTTTAAGGAGAATTTCTGAAGGGAAAAAACCTTGGCACGGAGATTTGAAACACTTGCATCACAGATTTTTAAGTCTTGGATTAAAAGCATCTACGGTACTTATTATAATTTATGCTATTTCTGTTGTTTTTGGTGGACTTGCGGTTTTTTCTTCAAATAGTAAACAGAAATTTTCTGTGATTGTCGGTTTACTTGTTCTGATGTTTGTTATGGCTATTGGTTTGATTCGCAAAGGAAAGAGGAAAAACAGCTTGAAATAAGAAGTGAAATTAAGGTATAAATACTCTACTTGGGTGGTGTTCAATTAAGGCGTAAAAAAGTATTATATGGGGGATATAGTTACAGATATAAAAGCTAGGCTTAGTATTGAAGATGTAGTTTCTTCTTATGTTCAATTGAAGAAGGCCGGGAGGAGTTACAAAGGTCTTTGTCCTTTTCATAATGAGAAGACTCCAAGTTTTGTGGTAAGTCCTGAGAAGCAAATTGCTTATTGTTTTGGCTGTCACAAAGGTGGTGATATTTTTAAATTTATAGAAGAAGTTGAGGGTGTTGAGTTTCAAGATGCTATTAAAATTTTGGCGGACAGGGCGGGTTTGAAAGTTGAGGCTGAGAAAATTAATAAAAAATATAAGGCTGGGGAAAAAGGACTTAAGGACTTTTTGTTTGAGGCTCATGAGGAAGCTGCCAGTTTTTTCCAAAAAAATCTTTTTGATAAGAGTCCTGAAAGTACAAAAGTGTTGGAATATTTGAAAAAGCGTGGAATTACAGATAAAACGATGGAAGATTTTCGAATTGGTTTTGCAAAAGATAGTTACGAAGATCTTTATAACCATCTTACGAAAAAAGGATTTAAGAAGGATGTTTTGATAAAATCCGGACTTTTTGGATATAAAGAAATAGAGAATGCGAAGCTTTATGATAAATTTAAATCTAGATTGATTTTCCCAATTTTTGATCAGATGGGGAGAGTGATCGGATTTGGAGGAAGAGCTTTGCAAGCTGAGCAAGTTCCTAAATATTTAAATTCTCCTGAAACTCCGATTTATTCCAAAGGAAAAGTTTTGTATGGGCTTTCACATGCGAAAAAATCCATCAAAGAATCTGACAAAGTTGTTATTGTTGAAGGATATTTTGATCTTATTTCTCTATATCAAGCCGGGATTGAAAATGTGGTTGCGAGTAGTGGAACTGCTTTGACTCCTGATCAAGTTGGATTGATCAAAAGATTTACCAAAAATATCGTTTCTTGTTTTGATACTGATTCTGCTGGTATAGAAGCTACGAGACGTGCTTATGAAGTTGCGATTTCGGATGATGTTGATATGAAAACATTATCAATGCCGAATGAATTTAAGGATCCTGCGGATTTTATGTTGGCGAAAGGCGAGTCTGGTAAGGATGATTTTTTGAAGATTATTAATTCTGCAACCGGATTTGTGGAGTTTTATTCAAAGATTTTGACTTCAAAATTTGATGTAAAAACAATGGATGGGAGGAGACATTTTATGGATGAAATTATTCCTATTTTAAAGATGATGAAAAGCGCTGTGAATATGGATTATTTTGTAAGAATTGTTGCTGGGGTTTTGGATACCAAAGCTCAGTTTATTTATGATGAAATTGCTAATTATAAAATACTGAAAACTCCTTCTAGAGATACTGGAAATGAACAGGTTGTTGTCGAAAAACAAAAAATGAATGCTGTGGACTTGTTAATTGGGGTTGTTCTTGAATTTCCGAAATTTTTTGGATTTCTTGAAAAATTAAATGAATCGGATTTTGACGGAGATCTCAAATGTGTTTACACGGAGCTAACCAATCAATATAATGCCTCTCGTTCAGATTCCCACGAAAAATGGGACTTAAATAGTAGTGCTTTAACAGGTTTACAAGAAAAAATTTCTTACCTTGCGTTGTTCGCAGAGAGCTACTACGAAAACTTTTCTGAAGAAACTATTGGCGGTGAAGCACAAAAATTAGTTGACAAAATTATAAAAAATCGCAAATTAAACCAACGGTCAAAGTTGGAAAAAGAACTCAAAGAGGCGGAGAAAAGTGGCGATACCGCAAAGCAAAAAATGCTTCTTGAAAAATTCAAGGAGCTAATCACTTCTTAAAATTTATTAAATGGCTAGAACAAAAAAGTTTATTCAAAATCCTTCTGACGAAACGTTAGATGCGTTTCCTAAAGAAGTACAGGACCTGGTTAAGAAAGGAAGGGCTCAGGGATTTGTGACTCAACAGGAGTTATTGAAAGCAATGCCGAAGATTGAGACGGATCTTATTTTATTGGATGAGAT
Source organism: uncultured Candidatus Peribacteria bacterium (assembly GCA_964447085.1). Taxonomy (GTDB): domain Bacteria; phylum Patescibacteriota; class Gracilibacteria; order UBA1369; family LOWO2-01-FULL-3; genus DAONBD01. The sequence goes on from CAYURU010000099.1 coordinate 2,550, forward strand.
CTATACTCTTTTTATGGATCTTGGTATTGAAGTTCTTGATATGAAAGATAGTTTGATCTGGGGCGAGGATGATTTGTCGATGGAAACTATTGCTGAGGACTTGGAAGTGGAGGCTACTGTCCCGGATGGAGAGGAGACTCCTGATCTTGTTGTTGCGGATGCTGATGCAGATGATGATGATTTGGAAAAAATTGAAGAAGATGCTGAGCAGAAAATTAAAAAATCAGATATTAAGTATGAAGTTGAATTGAAGGAAATTGCAAACGACTCTATCAGATTGTATTTGTGTGAAATTGGTAAAGTTGCACTTCTTACCGCAAAGGAAGAGGTTGACTTGGCGCGCAGGATTCGTCGTGGAGATCAATCTGCAAAATCTCGACTTGCTGAGGCGAATTTGAGATTGGTTGTTTCAATCGCGAAGAAATATATCGGACGTGGACTTTCTTTCTTGGATTTGATTCAAGAAGGAAATATTGGTTTGTTCCGTGCAGTTGAAAAATTTGATCCGGATAGAGGATTTAAGTTTTCTACTTATGCGACTTGGTGGATTCGTCAGGCGATCACTCGTGCGATCGCGGACCAGGCTAGAACGATCAGAATCCCTGTGCATATGGTTGAGACGATCAATAAACTCACTCACGCACAACGCCGTCTTGTTGCCGAAATGGATATGGATATCAAAAAAGTTCGTCATATTATGAAAATTTCTCAGGATATCGTTTCTCTAGAAGCTCCTGTGGGAACCGAAGAAGATTCTAAACTTGGAGATTTCATCGAAGATGACGAAGCTCTATCACCATCAGAATCTACAAACCGACAATTATTGAAAGAAAATATTAGAGATATGCTTCAGTATCTTTCTCCGAGAGAGAGAAAAATTATTGAAATGAGATTTGGT
>CAYURU010000100.1:0-1240 GCA_964447085.1 uncultured Candidatus Peribacteria bacterium
TTGTTAAGAGAAATATTACTGAAAGTGCTACGATTAGGATGCCCAAAGTTATCATCAATAGTGTGATTGTTTTTTTTACTTCCGTGTTTAGTGTTTCCTTTTTTTTCATTTAAATGGGGTCGGTAGTTTCTGTAGTTTTGACTATAGGCTGGTCTGCCACTTTGTATTGTATGTTAATTACTCCAAGGGACAACTCTGAAATTTCTTTGAATGCTCCGGATGTTAAATCTAGCTCTCTTCCTGGCCCGTATGGTCCTCTGTCAGTGATACGGACTTGTACAACTTTTCCGTTTGCAAGGTTTGTTACATCTACGAGGGTTCCGAATGGAAGAGTTTTGTGTGCGGCTGTAAATTGATTCATATCAAATGTTTCGCCGGATGCGGTGCCTGATCCTTGAACAGCTGCACCGTAAAAAGTAGCTTTGCCAAAGTGATAACCCATACTGAAATTTTTCAACTTGTATACGATTGCTGAAAATTGTCCGCGTGTAAGAAGGTCTCCTGGGTTTATTTTATTCTCTAGTGTGATATTTAAAATTTCTCTTTCTTTTGCATATGCAGCGTATTCCGAAAACCACTCTGATGCGGGGACATCTGCAAAAGGATCTTCTGTTGGTGGATTTGGTTGATAATTTGGGATTGATGCTATTATTAATTTTAATGCTTCTGCTAGACTTACTGTTTTGTTTGGTTTGAAAGTTCCGTCACTGTATCCATCTGCAATTCCTTTTGTTTTTGCTTGTGAAATATATTTTGTATACCAAGAAGTTGTGTCTACATCTGTGAATGGAGTTTCTTCTGGTTCTTTTTCTTCTTCATTAAATATGTCTAAAAATTCCATAATTATTTTCAATGCTTCTGCTCTACTGATGTTATCTCTTGAACGGAAAGTTCCATCGTCGTATCCATTTATGTATCCGTTTTGCGTGAGTTCAAGTATTGGGACATAGTTCATGTTTCCTTCTTTTACGTCTGAAAACGTAATAGGAGGTATTGTTGTTGGGTCAATTTCTTCTGCGACAACGGGATATCCTAGTGCAATTGCAAAAAAGAAGCTTAGTGAAAAACTTGTGAATACAATCGTGAATTTTCTTAAGAAATTGTGCATTTTACGCTTTCTTTTGGATGATGATGTGACGAGAGTCTCCTTCGCCCTGGCTCGTTGTTGTTATATCGTTGAATTGCTCTTGAGTAAGATGCATATGTACAATTCTTCTGAAGTATGGAGACATAGGTGGCA
>CAYURU010000100.1:1340-3429 GCA_964447085.1 uncultured Candidatus Peribacteria bacterium
TCTTGAGTAAGATGCATATGTACAATTCTTCTGAAGTATGGAGACATAGGTGGCAAGCTCTGTGCTCTGCGTGTTTTTCGTACAAATTCTACTTTTCTTTCAGCCAAATTGATAACGCTTTCTTCCTGTTTTTTTCTGTAGTCACCTACATCTAGTACGATGTTGAATTCTTCTTTTTTCTTAGTTTTTGCCCAGCAGAGAATTTTCAATATGTGCTGGATAGCGTAAATAGTTGTGCCGTGATGTCCAATGAGGGTATTTGCCTCATCAGAATTTACGTTGGCAAAAAATACGTTTTCTTCTTTTTCTTCAACTTCGAGTGAGTTGAATTGAACACCAAGCTTGATTAGAAGCTCTTCCAGAGTTTCTTTCACAACGTTTAATGTTTTCATTTTATATAAATTTAGGAAATTATTTGGATTCAATTACTTTGACTTTGACGTCATCGTTTTTGTCTTTGTTTTCCCCCGGTTTTGATCTGTTTACGAAGATTTGTTGAATTACTCCGTATAGAGTGGAGGTTCCCCAATATACGCCAACTCCTGATGGAAGTGTTGCGGTGAACACGGCCACCATTACCGGCATAAAGTATGACATAATGTTGTTGGTCATTGCCATTTCGTTCATCTTCTTTGGTTCGTCTTTTTTAGTTTCATCCTTTTTCTTATTGCTCATATGTGTTGATAGTTTCATTTGCGCAAATGTGAGGAGTCCAACTATCACAGGGAGTACATACATATTCTTTTTTAACAGGTCTAATCCTAAGAATGCTGTATTGATGTCGTTGAATGAAAATCCTGTATATGTTGTGTAGAGCATATATGCGTTGTCTGGATTTAGACCTTTCATAACTACTGAATACAAAGCGATTAATACTGGGAATTGAAGTAATAGCGGAAGGCAACTTCCCATTGGATTCACTTTGTGTGTTTTCCAGATTTGCATTGTTTCCTGTGCGATGCGTTGTTGATCGCCTTTGTGTTTCTCTTTGATGCTTTCGAGCATTGGCTGGATCATCTGCATTTTTCTTTGTGCTTTCATCGCTTTTTGAGAGGGAACTAAGAGAATTGTGCGGATTATAAGAGTAAGAATAATGATCGCAATACCCAAGCTATTTCCTGGAATTTTTACGATCAAAAACATAAGAATATTGTATATTGGTCTGTATAGGACTCCGATCCATAATTTTTTCCATACACCTTCTTCCACTATCGTAAATTCGTTTGTTTCAAATGTTTTTGCTTCAAGTTTTGGTTCTGTTGTAGGCGCAGTTTTGTCCGTTTCTGATTTGGTTGTTTCTACTGGAACGTTTATTGTAGTTGCTATTTTGAATCTTCCCATACTTGAGAACAAAGAGTGATTCCATTTGTCGTAGGTGATATTTAATTTTTTACCAGGTTCGATTACATAATCTGCATTTTCTTCACATTTTAATTCTTCTGTTGCCTGTACTTGTTTCCATTCGCCATCCATATATTGAGTGACGTTCAGTGGTTCACCTGGGCATTCTGAAGGAATTGTAATAGTGGTTTCTGTGTTGTTTTGAATTGTTACCATTACTGTTTCGAGACGCGTGTATGTTGTTTTTGTCGTTGCTATCCCAATTTTGCCCTGAGATAAAGTCGTGTCTTTTGCATCATTTTTATCACATCCTTTAAATAAGGCATTGATAAGCAAAAAGACGACAGCGAATATAAGTAAATTTTTTAATAATGACTTTTTATCCATTGTTTTTAAGTTGAGTAAATAAATTTTTTATATCTTCCTCTATCTTGTTATATTCGACTTTTAATGTTCTCTTTTTCGGGATGAATGTCAGAAGGTATTTTACAGTATTATCTTTGTTAATGCGAATTGCTTCGTATGTTCGTCTTCGCACTAGATTTCTTTCTACAGCTTTAGCCGACAATTTTGCGGAGGTTATAACTGCAAACTTCGAACTTTTTCCCTCTTGGTTATGGAGGTATCTGGCTATGAAAAACTCGGTTGAAATTGAAGCTCCTTTTTTAAGAACATACTCAATTTCTTTTCGAGTAAGTCTTATTGGTGTTGGAATCATTATTTTGAATGCACAGTTACAACTAACTTA
>CAYURU010000101.1:0-3351 GCA_964447085.1 uncultured Candidatus Peribacteria bacterium
TGAAAATTTCTTAAACATTCTCTTGAAGACGAAGTCATTATTCTTAACCTTTTTTGAATAATGTTGTTTGAATAATATTGCTCCCACCAATATGACGCCGATGATTATTAATCCAGCCGTATAATATGAAAACTCTTTGCCTGGAGCGCTTTCTAATACGTATTGAGCTATGTTTTTCAATGTTTCCATTTTATTGTTTTTTTAAAAAGTTTTTTTCTTAATTTTACTTGGACGATTCTCATCTGAAGTGTCCCCATTATAGTAGAGAAAGTAAAAAATTAAAGAGAATATAAGTACAGCAATCGAAACTATCTGAGGGACTCTTATACCGAAAACCAAACTTACATCGTCTCCGCGGGCAAATTCTTGAAGGAAATGTACGAAACTGAAAACTCCAATCACGACGACTGTTAGTTTTCCGTTCTTATCAAAGAACTTGTGATCTCTTAGTAATATTGCGGCGATAGCTATTGCAGCTGAGTAGAGCATTATATAGGTTTGGGTTGGGTGGATCGGTACTGTGTATTTAATGTCCGGACTTTCGAAGTTTACTCCCCAAGGTAATGAAGTTTCGTGTCCGTACCACGCTCCGTCCAGAAATAATCCTAAACAGGTGATTGATAATCCAACCAAGAATGCCGGAGTGAGAGAATCCATCCATTTGAAGAAGTTCTGGTCATTTTTTTTGCATAGATAATACAAGGTGATCGTTCCTGCCAAGATTGCTCCCCATAGTGATAATCCTTTGTCCCATATCATAAATATTTGAAGAAATGTTTTTGCTGAATATTCATAGAAGAATAGGGTCCAGTTTGAAATGATTGCGAAGATTCTTGCGCCAATGATTGCGAAAACTAGTATTTTCACCACTGAATCTGTCATAAATTGCAGTTTTAGGCCGTTTTTTATGCCTAATTTGATGAATGTGTACATACTTACGATTACAGCGATGGTCATAAATACCCATAGTGAATGAATCGTAAAGTGCTGAGATTGAAATATGATTGGAAACATTGATTTTTATTAAAAATTTACAATGATAAAGATAACCAAAAATGTCGTAATAGGGAAGATAATTAAGCTTGCAATTTTGGACTTCTTGAAAAAATTGTTTTTTATCGTGAAGCCTGCGTGAAGAAGGAAAACTGTTATAAGTATGTATTTGAAAATGGATGTTGAATAGAAATTCAATAGGCGTGGAATTTGGTCGAGACCTCCAAATCCGAAATCTTTCGTGATCGCGTATAACGAAACAAAATAATATGCGAGATAAAATGCCAGCAACCAACCTGTAAATTCAGAAAAATCTTCGAGGACGCTTGCGTTCACTTCTTCTTTTACTTTGTTTTTCGTCGTTGCCAGGCGCGTTTTCTTCTTCTCATCTCGGATGCGTTCTTTCGCTTCTTTTAATTGAATTACGGTTTTTTTGCGCATTTCCCATATAGAAATGATCGCTTCACGTGCTTTTTGTTTATATTCTTTTGCAGGTTCTTTTATGTATATTTTTATGTATTCGAGAAGCTGTGTGTTTAGATTTTTTATTTGTGATTTGAGAACCCTTATTTCTTCTGGTACTTCGAAAAATTTCTTGATTGCTGTGAGTGCGTTGTTGATTGTACGAACGTGCCACGGGATTTTTACTGTTTTTTGAATGTTTTTTTGCTGCCAATTTTGAATTGTTTTTACTATGTCTTCCGAAATTGTTTTCGGTTTTCCGGTTTCGTGTAGCTTGGCGAGCATATTTTTGATCTGGAGTTTGAGTTTTGTTCGTTTTTCCAGATAGTTTTTTTGCTTTATTGAAATCTCAATATTTTTGATAAATTCGAGGAGATCTTCTGCTGTTGCGATGATATATTCGAGGTTTGTAGAACTTTTGATACGAAGAAGTTTATCGATGCGTTGATTTATTTCTTTGCGATTATCTGGGGGAATGTCTTGGTCGTATTCCAGGAGAAGATCGTTTACTTGTTTGAGAATGTATTCTACGCGTGTTCGGACTTCTATTTCTTTTTTTATGCGGTCTTGAGTAATGAGGTCTTCATTTGATAAATTTTTTAATTGTTTCTCCTGTTCAAGAGTTTGATTTAATGAATATGTGCCTCTGGCTTTTGCATCTATAATTTCTTCTTCGGTCGCATTTTCTTTGTAGATTGCCGTTACTGTTAATTCGTATTCTTGATTCAAGCGTCGAAATGCTCCAAGTTCATCACTACTTACTATTGTTCCGGTGATTTTTTGCCCTTGATTGTTAATGGCCTCAAAAGTGTATTTTTGATGATCTTTTGGAAGTTTTTCTGTGGAGGCTGTTGTTTCTTGTGAGGTTTGTTCTGTTGATTCTGCAATTTCCAATATTGAAAATCCCAAGTTGTTCAACTGGGCTCTAGCAATAGCTTCGTCAGCTGCTTCTATTGAACCTGAAAGTTTCTTATTTTCCTTGTTGGCTACGGTGTAGTGAAAAAGTGGCATAGGAAAATGAAAAGAGGGGCATAAACTTGCTGTGATTCTACATTAAAAGTACTGATCAAGCAATCCAAGCCTACTTTATTTTACTTATTTTATTGCGGCGTCGATGAATCCTTTGAATAGCGGGTGAGGTCTGTTTGGTCTGCTCAAAAATTCCGGATGGAATTGTGAACCGATCATAAATGGGTGATTTTTATTTTCGGAAATTTCTACCAGATTTGATTGTGGATTTATTCCTGAAAATACCATTCCTGCTTCTTCTAGAGCTTTCTTATATTTGTTATTGAATTCGTATCTGTGTCGATGGCGTTCTTGAATTAGATCTTTTTTGTATAACTTGTATGTGAGCGTGTCTTTTTTGAGTTCGCAATCATAAAGTCCAAGTCTAAGTGTTCCGCCTTTTGCTCTGTGTTCGTCTTGTCCCGGCATAAAGTGAATGACGTATTTGTCCGGATTTAATTTCTTTTCTTCGTCGAATTCTTCGGAGGTGATCGTGTTGTCTTTGAGGACGTGTCTTGCAAATTCAATTGTCATTATTTGCATACCAAGACATAGACCTAAGTATGGGACGTTATTTTCGCGAGCGTATTTAGCCGCTAGGATCTTGCCTTCAATTCCTCTTGATCCAAATCCTCCCGGAATCAAAATTCCTTTTGCTGTTTTTAATTCGTCCCAAGTATCTTTGTCATTTTCTTCCAATTTTTCTGTGTCCACCCATATCAAATCCAATTCGTGATGCGCGTGATAACAAGCGATTTTCAATGATTCCACTACTGAAAGATAAGCATCATCGAGTCCTGTATATTTACCCGCCAATGCGATTCTTAACTTTGGTTTGTTTGCTTTAATTTTCTCAACAAGTGATTTCCAGTCTTTCATTTCAGGTTT